>DAHVSB010000032.1 GCA_027324795.1 Alcanivoracaceae bacterium | reverse complement strand
GCCATTGAAAACCGCAACACCTCTAGCCGCATTCACAATCCAGCGGTACAAGAGCGCATGAGCAAGCTAAGCGAAGTATCTTCACAGCGTACACCGTTCGCTGAGCGTATTAAGCTACAACGCGAAGCACTTAACTTACCCTTGTTCCCCACCACTACCATTGGTTCTTTCCCACAAACCACTGAAATCCGTACCGTGCGTCGCGATTTCAAACGTGGCGACATCGACTTCGAGACCTACGAAGCAGCGATGAAGAAAGAAATTGAGCAGTGCGTGCGCTACCAAGAAGACGTGGACATTGATGTACTTGTACACGGTGAAGCTGAGCGTAATGACATGGTGGAATACTTCGGCGAGTTACTCGAAGGCTTTGCTTTCACTCAGTTCGGTTGGGTACAGAGCTACGGTTCACGCTGTGTTAAGCCACCCGTTATTTTTGGTGATGTTAGCCGCCCTGAGCCCATGACTGTAGCGTGGAGCGCGTATGCGCAAAGCCTCACCGAGCGCCCCATGAAAGGCATGCTCACCGGTCCTGTTACCATTCTTGAGTGGTCCTTCGTGCGTGACGACCAAACGCGCAAAGAAACCTGCCAGCAAATCGCTCTTGCCATTCGTGACGAAGTGAACGACCTCGAAGCCGCTGGCATTACTGTGATTCAAGTGGATGAGCCTGCCTTCCGTGAAGGGTTGCCGTTACGCCAGGCCGACTGGAAAGAGTACTTAGATTGGGCAGCTGAAAGCTTCCGCATCAGCACCTCTGGCGTGAAGGACAGCACCCAGATTCACACTCACATGTGCTACTCTGAATTCAACAACATTATGCAAGCCATTGCGGACATGGATGCCGACGTGATCACCATCGAAACCTCACGCTCTAACATGGAGTTAATTAAAGCGTTTGAAGATTTCCACTACCCCAACGATATTGGTCCTGGTGTGTACGACATTCACTCCCCCAATATCCCCACTGTTGAGTGGATGGTAGAGCTCATCGAGAAAGCGGTAAAAGAACTACCCGTTGAGCAAATTTGGGTTAACCCAGACTGCGGCCTAAAAACCCGTGCATGGGAAGAAACCAAGCCCGCCCTTGAGAAGATGGTAAAAGCGGCGAAGATTCTTCGCGAGCGCAATGCCTAATCTCTAGTGCTCTGATGCACTAAAAAGGCCCAGTTCATTTGAACTGGGCCTTTTTTAATGGCTAGGTATTTAGCACTAGCTCGGAAACAAGACCATATTACACCAACCCTTCCCTAGCCCACTCACAGCGCACCTGCAAAGGTGCTTCGCCTGGGGCGTGGTAAGCCTCGGCAGCCTGCCAATTAAAGCTATGAGTGCCATACAGTTCGGTTTCTAAGTGCACTACGGCACTCACCCAATACATGTCTTTGAGTAACTGCTCAAACTGCCGAATCCAGTGTCCCCACTCATATTCCACACTTTCGTAAGAAGCGCCAAAGTGAATGACTTGAGAACGCCAGCTTTGCTTATCCAGCGGGGTTTGTGCAGTGAACAGCTCCCGATAAAACAACGTATCAAGCTCAACGGAAGGCAAAGTACGCAACACGCGGCGGTTGTGCAGGCAAGAGGCTTGGCGCGCCACGGGATCGCCAAAGGGCAAATGCTGGATACAACCATAAACAATGGATTCAGATGTCATAACAAAAACCTAGCGTTTACCACATTGCCTGAGTTGCGCGTCGTAGCGCTGTGCCATGGTGTTCACTCGCTGTGCTGCCGCTAAAATCGTTGGATTATTAGCGTAGGTGCGGCGCGCATAACCACCGTGCCCCGAATAGTAGGCCAAATAGAGATTATACGCATCTTGCTTGCTCACCTTATTGCGTTGGTGAGTTTTATTGTGATACCAGCCCACAAACTGCACCGCGTGTTTATAACGGTTGCGCCGCGCCATGGGCTTACCCTCTTCCACTTGGAACTCCTTCCAAGTTCCCTTTAATGCTTGAGCGTAACCATAGGCGTTGGAGGGGCGTTTCCATGGAATAAAGCCCATAAGCTTTTTACGCGGTGGTCGAATGCGAGGGTGAAAACGGGATTCTTGATAAATAGTGGCAAGCAAAATCGGTGCTGGCACACCATAACGACGTTCTGCTTTTTTGGTTTGTCGCTCCCAGCTATTGAGTAAACCACTGCGCTCTTTATAAATGGCGCAAGCATCACCCACCTGAGAGGGCGGCTTCATCGCACAGCCACTCATCAATAGCGCCAGCAACAGCACCCACCACATTTTTTTCATGCGTTTATTCTCTGTATTGAGCGAGTAAGTCGAGCAGCTGACTCTCTTCCCACACCGTGACGCCTAGTTCTTGGGCACGAGTGAGCTTGCTGCCCGCAGCTTCGCCAGCCACCACAATATGGGTTCGCTTCGACACACTACCGCTCACTTTTGCACCTAAAGCTTGTAACGCCTCTTTGGCTTCGCCTCGTGTCATCTCGCTTAACGTGCCAGTGAGCACCCAGGTTTGGCCTTCAAGAGGCTGTTCTTCTTGAGGCGCATTGAATTCACCCTCAGGAAAATGAATGCCTGCGTCGAGCAAGGCTGCAATAACCGCTTGATTATGAGGCTCCGCAAAAAAATGGCGAATACGGCCCGCCACAATCGGACCCACATCCTCTACTTGCTGCAATGCGTCTTCATCCGCCTGCATTACAGCGCTAAGCGAGCCAAAATGATTCGCCAACGCCTCAGCTGTGGCTTCACCCACTTCGCGAATACCAAGAGCGTATAAGAAACGCGCCAGCGTGGTGTTTTTACTTTTCTCTAACGCTTGAATAAGGTTTTCAGCGGATTTTGGCCCCATGCGCTCAAGCCCTGCCACCGCCCCGGCTTGCAACTGATACAAATCGGCTGCACTTTTTACCCAGCCTTTATCCACCAACTGGGCGATAAGCTTGATACCTAATCCATCAATATCCATGGCGCGGCGAGAAACAAAATGCCGCAGCGCTTCTTTTTGTTGGGCCGGGCAGATCAAGCCGCCCGTGCAGCGCGCTATGGCTTCCCCTTCTGGGGTAAATATTTCGCTACCACACTCGGGGCAAGCGGTGGGCAGCGTAATGGCTTTGGCTTCCTGAGGGCGGCGCGATAGCACCACGGATACAATCTTAGGAATCACATCACCGGCGCGATACAGCACCACCTCATCACCAATATGAATATCTAAGCGTTTGATTTCATCCATATTGTGCAAGGTGGCATTGCTCACCGTAACGCCCCCCACTTGCACCGGCTTTAAGCGCGCCACTGGCGTCACCGCTCCTGTACGTCCCACTTGGAAATCCACATCCAGCAGGGTGGTTACTTCCTCTTGAACGGGTAGCTTGTGTGCCACTGCCCAGCGAGGAGCGCGCGATACATAACCCAAGTCTTCCTGCCAATCGAGGCGGTCCACTTTATACACGATGCCATCAATGTCGTAAGGCAATACATCACGTTTAGCAGCCAAGGCGGAGTAATAGGTGAGAAGCTCTTCCACCCCAGTGCATAATTTAACTTCTTGGCTCACTTGCAAGCCCCAATCGCGCACTTGTGCAAGTAAGGCACTATGAGTAGCTGGCCACTCCATGGCAGTGAGTTGTGCCACGCTATAGGCAAAAAAATCCAACGGCCGCTGTGCCACCACGCGAGAATCTAGCTGTCGCAAACTACCTGCCGCCGCATTACGCGGGTTAGCAAAAGGGGGTAAACCCGCTTCTATTTGTTGTTCATTTAAACGCTCAAACCCTGCGTGCTGCATCACCACTTCACCGCGCACCTCCACCACACCGGGCGCTGCGCCACGCAAGCGTAAGGGCACACTCTTAATGGTGCGCACGTTTTGCGTAATATCTTCGCCTGTATGTCCATCGCCGCGGGTGAGTGCTTGCGCAAGGGTACCATCACGATAAATCAAGCTGACAGCTAGGCCATCGAGCTTAGGTTCTGCCACATAGGTAATGGGTTCGCTGGTATCGAGCAATTCGCAAATACGACGATGAAAATCACGCACCTCTTGCTCATCAAAAGCGTTCCCTAAAGACAACATGGGCACTTGGTGCGCCACCTGTTGGAAACTTTCTAGTGGCGCAGCCCCCACCCGTTGGGTAGGTGAATCTGAGGTAATAAGTTCAGGATGCTTGGCCTCTAGGGCTTCGAGCTCACGAAACCAACGGTCATATTCCGCATCTGGCACCTCGGAATTACCCAAGGCGTAATACTGATAACTCCACTCTTCAAGCTGCTCACGCAACTTTGCTATCTGTGCTGTAACAGACATGTGTGTCCCTTATTTTAAACGTGAACGGCGCTCAAACTCGCGCACTCGTTCGCGCAAATGCTCCATGGTTGGGGGGTTAGCACACTGCGGTGCTCATCTTCTAAATCCGCACCCAACACTTGTGCTAAGGAGGTAACCACATCGAGCATTTGGTTAATGGCCATCAGGGGGCGAGAAGGCCCAGGCAGCATTAAAAAAAACGTAAATCCATAAAACTCGGTTTCGTCGAACGCATCAATATCAAAAGTACCGGGCTCCACAGCATTGGCCATGCTAAATTGCTGCACATTAGCGTCAGCACCTTCACCATAAGCATGGAAAATATTCATATCGCCAAATTCGAGACCATGCTGCTTAATCAAGTCAAGCAGACCAGGCCCAGCAAAGCTATACCCTTTCGGCGGCACGACTCTTGCCACCAAAACCTCTGGCACCTCACCTTCTGGGAGTTTTATCTTAGGCGCCCGCGGGCGAGCTGGCTGAACTGGCTCTGGTACTGGCTCTTCATCTACCTGTGGTGCTGTTGGTTCTGGTGCCACGACCGTTGCGGGCGTCTCTGCTAAGGGCTGAGGCTCTTCTGGCTCTGCCGATACTACTTCCTCTTTTACCGCAACAGGAGTTGGTTCTGATACTGGTTTGGGCTTTTCGGAACTACTGGGCGCAACAGTAGCTTCAGGGGAAGAAGGCTCCGCGCTAGCTTCATGGGTAAATCGGCGGGCCACCACACGGGCGCCGCCAAAGGGCAACTCAGGATTCTCAAACTCTTCATCGTTACCAAAATCAGGGGCGTTTTTACTTAACCCTTTTAATTTGAATTGTGAGCGGCGGTCACGAATCATACGACGCATGGCGTCTGCTAAAATCACTAGAGTTAGAATGACTAAAATCGTTACTAAGGTTTCTAAATTTAGGCCCATTACTCTGCCTCGTTCCTCATTTTGCTGCGCTGCTACTGAGTTGCTAACTCAACTGCCTCTTCCACATCCACTGAAACTAATCGGGAAACGCCAGGTTCATGCATGGTAACACCCATTAATATCTCCGCCATTTCCATGGCGATTTTATTATGTGAGATATAAATAAACTGCACTTTTTGGGACATCTCACGCACCAAATTACAGAACCGGCCCACGTTAGCGTCATCCAGTGGTGCATCCACTTCGTCAAGCATACAGAATGGCGCAGGGTTTAACTGAAAAATCGCGAAAACTAATGACAGTGCGGTAAGTGCTTTTTCACCCCCAGATAATAAGTGAATCGTGCTGTTTCGCTTACCCGGTGGGCGCGCCATAATGGCCACTCCCGTGTCTAATAAATCTTCACCCGTTAAGGTTAAGCTTGCACTGCCGCCACCAAACACCTTGGGGAACAGCTCCTGCAAGCCTGAGTTAATTTTATCAAAGTAGTTTTTAAATCTATCCCGTGTTTCACGGTCAATCTTTTTAATGGCATTTTCGAGAGTTTCTAGCGCATCGATTAAATCCTGATGCTGCAAATCTAAAAACTCTTTGCGCTCACTCTGAACTTTATGCTCTTCGATGGCCGCTAAGTTGATTTGGCCTAAGCGGCTAATGCGCTGTGCCACTGCTTCCCGCTCTGCTTGGCAAGCCGTTTCGGTAAAGCCTTCCGGCAGATTAGCCAATAAAGTTTGTAAGTGAAAACCCGCCTCGCCAAGTTGCTCTTCCACGGTTTGGCGGCGCACCATAGCCTCTTGCCATTGCATCCGCTTTTGGTTGAGGTTATCACGCACTTGCTGCACCTGATGTTCGGCTTCAGTGCGCAAGCGCTCTGCTTGGCGTAGCTGATGCTCCACCTCACCCTGTTCTCGGCGGCAGCGTTCAAGCTGCTCTTCTGCTTGCAAGCGTTGTTCTAACACCTCTTCAAGCTGCGCTAACACCAAGGCATCGGGCTCTTGGTCGGTGTTAATGGCAAGCTCAAGTTGCTCACGGCGGCTGTGCAGTTGCCCCACCTGGCCTTCTAGCCGCGCCAAACTTTGCTCTAAACCACTAATCTTAGTGCGCGCACCTTCCACCCATAACGCTTGCTGATGATGTTGTTCTCGGTATTGCCGTGCTTGTTGGCGCAAGTCCGCTAGCAGGCGTTGTTGTTGCTCACGCTGTTCTTGCTTGCTGCTACGCTCGGCGGAGTATTGCGACATACGTTCCACAGCCACTTCTAGCTGAGCACGTCCAGTCTTGAGCTGATGAAGCTCGTCTTCTTGTTGCTGCTGAACCTCAGCCACTTCTTCGGCAAGCCTTTCCATGCGCTGTTGAACTTGTTCCACACGCAGAGATTTTGCGCTGTACTGCGCCATTAATTCACTGTGTTCACGGTGTAGCACGGTGAGCGCTTGCTGCGCTTGCTCGCGTTGCTCCTCTAAATACAGCAACTGCTCACGGCCTGCTACTTGCTGCTCTTCAAGCAGCGCTAAACGCTCATGGATTTCTGCCACTTGTTCTGTTAACAAACGAATGTCCCGTTCACGGGATAGCACGCCTTGTTCTTCTGCTGCGCCACCAGCAAGATGTAGCCAATCATGGCCAAGCCACAAACCACAAGGGGTAATAAGAGATTCCCCTGGAGCTAGCTCGCTGCGACGCTGCCAAGCCTCTTCCGCAGAGAGCACAGTACGGATTGTTGCCAGCCAAGCGGGCGCAGGCCCTGTCACACAAGCAGCTAAGGTACCTTGGGGTTTAGCACTCTCTTGGCCATGCCACCACCACAAGTGTCCGCCCGTCAATTGAGCTAAATCTGCTGTGTCTAATTGCTCAAGCGGTGCATAAATTCCTTGGAGGGCTTTATCCAAGACTAGCTCAACAGCTTTCTCCCACTGCGGCTCCACCGCCAGCTGGGACGCTAAAGTGGGCAGCTCCGAGTAGCCATGGGCTGATTTCCATTCTTGTAACGCTTCCTCATCCAATGACGCTTTTTGCAAAGCCGTTAAAGTGGTTAACTCGCCCTGCTGGGCTTGCATCTGCTGTTGTAATTGCTGAATCTGTTGTTCAAGCAACTGCTGCGCGTGGCGTGCGCTTTGATAGGCCTCTTGATGAGCTTCTAGCGCTTCTTCAGCAGCAAATTTTTGCTCTTCTTTGCCTTGGCACAAAGCCTCTAGCTCGGCTACTTCACGCATCAAGCCGTCGCTGTTAAGTTCGCTTTGCTCTTTCGATAAACGTTCTGCGCGATGATGTAAACGGGCGATGGATTCTTCCCAATATTGAATCCGCGATTGTAGAATCTCAGTATCGCGCTGCTGTTGGCTCGCTTCCTGCTGGAATCGCTCCCATGCCATCAATGTATCTTCGCTGTGATGCTCTGCCGAGCTCAGCTGCTCATTAATGGTGGCCAACTTCTCTTCTAATTGCTGCCATTCGGGCAAGCGTTGTGCTAATTCCTGTTGCCATTGCAGCAATTCAGCGCGCTCAGCTTCACTGTCTTGCTCAGCACGAAGCCAAGCTTGATTTGCGTCGGCCAATTCTTTTTCTAACTGACGCTGGCGTTGGCGCTGGTGTTGTAGCTGTTGTTCAAGGCGTGCCACATCTGCGCCTAAGCTATAATACTGTTGCTGAGCTTGATCTAAACGCTCTTGATGCTCTGCGTATTCTTCGCGCTTAATCTCAATAATGCTTTCTTGCTGAGTTTGACCTTGCTGCAATTCAGCCAAGGATTTTTCTTGCTCGCCCACCGCTAATCGCAGTTCAGCTTCCTGGGCTTCTAATGCACGCCACCGCAAAGCTAACAATTGTGCATTAAGCTGCTTCTCCTCGCTTTTTAAAATTTTATAGCGCTCTGCGGCAGCCGCTTGCCGTGACAAACGTTCTAGCTGGCGATCTAACTCCTCACGCAAGTCGGTTAAACGGTCTAGGTTATCTAAGGTGCGGCGCATTCGGTTTTCTGTCTCGCGACGACGCTCTTTATAACGCGAAATTCCAGCCGCTTCTTCTATATACACACGCAATTCTTCAGGGCGCGCTTCAATTAAGCGCGAAATCATTCCTTGCTCAATAATGGCATAGCTGCGCGGTCCTAGCCCTGTACCTAGGAAAATATCGGTAATATCACGGCGGCGGCAGCGAGCGCCATTCAAAAAATATTGCGACTGCCCATCGCGAGTGACTTGTCGACGCACGGATATTTCACTAAAGGCTGCGTACTCTCCACTAATGCGGCCTTGGTTGTTCTCAAAGACGAGCTCAATGGAAGCCTGTGAAACGGGCTTGCGAGCACTGGAACCATTAAAGATCACATCCGCCATGGATTCGCCACGCAGGTATTTGGCTGAGGATTCCCCCATCACCCAGCGCACCGCATCGATAATATTCGATTTTCCACACCCATTTGGCCCCACTATGGCAGTGAGGTTGGTGGGGAATTTTGCGGTGGTGGGATCCACAAAGGATTTAAAACCCGCCAACTTAATACTTTTTAAGCGCATAAAAGATATGATTCTCTATTTATTATTGAAACGGCTATCCACCATTTCATTCGCTATCCATGGAGCAAAGACTCGCGATTGTAACCTAAAAAAATAAAATGAGTGAATACGTTTGTGCCCAAGTTGCTTGACACTTTGACTATGTGACTATTTTTGCCTACACGACAAACTCAAGGTTTGTCAGTAAAAATACTGACAAAATGAGAAAAGTTTTGCACAAGTTAAAGAATTCAAGCATTTAGCAATGTCAAGCCTAATAGTAAGTGCTTAATTTTCCAACAAAGCAACGTAAGTGATTGTTTTGTATAAAGTAAATATTTTGTTTATTTTTTCACCAGGTTGCTAGGAACCATAGAGCCATGCGGCTTCCAAGCGTTTGTCCGCCACTAATCCACAAAGTTATCCACAGAAACTGTGGGTAACTTCTGTCAGCATTTTATTGACAAAGCAAACATTTACTATTTCCCTCTTTATGACAAAAGTTGTAGCATGGTCGGACAATAACAAAGTTGTAGAACAATACAGGAGAAATGGCATGTTTCAAGCCAGTGCCAGTTTAGCTGAGCAAATTGCCCAGCATTTGGGGGAGCAAATCATTCGTGGTGAACTCACGCCTGGTGAACGTATACAGGAGCTGCGTATCGCTTCAGAACTCGAAGTCAGCCGTGGCTCCGTGCGCGAGGCCTTGTTACTCTTAGAACGTCGGCATCTCATCGAAATTCTGCCGCGACGCGGGGCCACTGTGCAGGACCTCACCGAAAGCCAAGTGCGCAGCCTTTACGAAATCATGCAAATACTGTTGGGTTTGGTTGTGCGCAAAGCCATCCGCGCCATGAAAGAAGAAGAACTAGACCCTTTCATCGAGCTCATCCATTTACTGCAAGAACAGGCCAATGATAAAGATGTGGAAAACTTTTTCATCCATAGCTTCCGTTTTATTCGCTTGTTCTATCCTTACGCCAACAATCCTTATGTGGCGGACATGCTCCAAAACCTAGAGCCTGCTTTACAGCGATGCTATTACATCGCCATTCATCTTAATGAGACTGAAATTAAAGAGTGCTTGGCTTTCTTTAAGGCCACCATAGAAACTATTTTCCGCCGCGACCCGCGCTCCGCATTAGAAATTATTCGCGAGTTTGCGGAGCATCAATCTTTGTTAGTGGAAGACTCCCTGGCACGGACTCGCCAGATTGAAGCCGCTTGGGGAAAACGTCGGCGTTAGGCGCTGCAAAGCCACCTATATAGAGCCAAGCCAAGGTGCCGCCAATCACTGCCACTGGCATGATAAACAAATTCACGAGCGGCACCATGGTCAACACCAGTACCACGCCACCAAAACCAATCACCAGCCAACGCTGCTGGCGGAAGTGCGTTAAGGCTTGCTTAAAAGGGATAATACGGTTATCAGCACCGTAATCCATGTACTGGATTCCCATCATCCAGCTTGCCCACAAAAACCAAATAGCTGGCCCAATTAAATTCACCACTGGAATAGCGGCTAAAAAAAATGACAACACAGCGGTGCCTATAAACACCAGCAAAGCACGCCAGCTCCAGTAATAGAGCTTAATCAGCTCGCGCCATACCACGCGCCTGCTCATGGCCCATAAACCCTCTTCTGGCAAGGGAGTTTGGGCATACAATTCATCCACTTTGGCAGATAAAAAGCCCATAAAAGGCGCGCTCACTAGCTGCACCACAGTGGTAAACACACTGGCTAACAACACCAGCATCAATAGCCAAATTAGCCATTTGATGACGCTGCGCAAAAAATCAATAACTGGGTTGATAAACTCAAAAAAACCCGTAAATTGCCAAGTTCCCGTCCAACCTTGCAATAGGTCTGCAAGCCAGCCGGCACTCCAATACCACGCCAAGGAGAACAAAATACTATTGGCAAGTACTGGAAGAATAAGCCAAGCACGCACGGAACGACTGCGCCCCACCTTAAACCCTTGACGCAAAAACCCGATGCCTACACTGGCCGCTGTCAGCATGGCTTACCTCATTAAGTTAACGACGAAGCATTAAAGTAGCAGTTAGAATAAGTGCTGGCTCAATGTCTTTATCGGTGCTTTTTTTTGTGTCTTCGTTTCTACAAGCCCCGCGAGAGCGATAGTCTTCACATTTTTTGCTTTCAAGGGCAGCAACGCCAGCACCTAGTGTCCAACGCAAATTAGTAGTTACCCACTGGTGTCCTAATTCAACACCCGCACCATAGCGTTTCACATGATTGTGTTTTCCTAAATCACCCGCCACAGCACCCACATAAAAGCCATCGGTTACAGTGGTACCGCCATCTAACCGATAGCGTGCCCCCACCACCCAACGCAAATCCTTTACATCAAAGCCGCCTTCTTTGGCGAGCATGCCTGGTAATACATAGGCGGTGTAATGACGCCCCGCCCACTCGAGCTGTGGCCCAACCAAGTTATTAGCAAACCCCACACCATAAAGCAGTTCGGCTTTCACGGGAGTCACGGCAAAAAGGCCCAGCAACGCTAAGCTACGCAGAAAAACATTCATGGAATAACCCTTGTTATTTTTGTAATTAGCAAGCAAGGCCCTACTATAAGAGTTTTTTCTTATTATTTTGAGACACACAAGACAAAGCCACAGGTTAAATGCGTCAACCCGTGGCTTTTCATTTTAATATTCAAACGTCATGCCGAGACGGCGGCCCACTTCTTCGTAGCCCTCTACCACATCACCTAAACCTTGGCGGAAACGGTCTTTATCAAGCTTTTCGCGAGTATCTTTATCCCACAAACGGCAACCATCGGGGGTGAATTCATCACCCAAAACCACCTTACCGTCAAATAAACCAAACTCAAGCTTGTAATCCACCAGTAGTAAATTACCTTCTAGGAACAATGCCTTAAGCACATCGTTCACTTTCAGCGTAAGTTCATGCATGGTTTTCATATGCTCGGGCTCAGCCCAACCAAAACTGTGAGCGACGGACTCGTTAATCATAGGGTCGCCAAGCTCATCATTCTTTAGAAACAGCTCATAGGTGGGTGGGTTAAGGTCCTTACCCTCTTCTACGCCTAAACGACGGCAAATGCTACCCGCAGAAATATTACGCACCACACACTCAATGGGGAACATCTGCAAACGCTTTACCACAGATTCGCTTGGCGAAAGCAAACGCTCAAAGTGAGTGGGAATGCCTGCAGCTTCGAGCTTTTGCATGATAAAAGCATTGAACTGATTATTTACCGCACCTTTACGGTCTAGCTGCTCAATTTTTTTACCATCGAAAGCTGAGGTATCATTACGGAAGGCTAGCACCAAAAAGTTTTCGTCATCAGTGGTGTAGACAGATTTTGCTTTACCGGCATAAAGCTCGTTGCGTTTTTCCATTAGTCGGACTCATCGTGTGTTTATTGAACATTTAGCCAATCAAAGCCTTGCTGTTGATCAGCCACCAAAACGCGTTGTACGTCGAAACCACCCTCTTCAACCGCCGCCGCTAAAGCAAGCTCAGGGTGATTATTTTGCTCACTTATGTGCGAAAGCACCAAGTGCTGCAACTTTTGCTGCTCCACATGCTGCAACAAATAGGCTGCCTCTTGATTATTTAAATGCCCTAGCCGGCCGCCTACCCGTTGTTTAAGTGAATAAGGATAAGGGCCCTCTGCTAGCATTGCCACGTCATGGTTGAATTCTAGTAGCATAACGTCGCATTGGCGATAGGTTTCAATAATATGTGGGGTAATATCGCCCAAATCCGTGAGCACCCCCACTTGCTTCCCCTGATGGTGAAAAACAAACTGGCAAGGTTCGCGCGCATCATGGGGCACGGCTACGGGAAACACCTCCAGCCCACCCACATTAAACTCTTCGCCCAAACGCACGTGGCGCACTTCCACCTGCTGAAAATTATGCCGCCCCGTAGCCTGCATGGCTAACTGCGTGCCCACCGTCATATACACTGGGATGCCAAACTTACGTGCTAGGGGTAAAACACCCATCACGTGATCGCCATGTTCATGGGTCACCAAAATAGCGTCAAGCTGTTCTGGTTGAACTTCACACGAGGCCAAACGGGCACAAGTCTCGCGCATGGTAAAACCGCAATCCACCATGAGTACAGCATTATTGCTAGCTACCAAAGTGGCGTTGCCTTTGCTGCCACTGCCTAAAGACGCTAGTTTCACAGCTGTTCGCGCAATGCCTCTAACAGTTGCTGGCTAATGTCTTTTTCTAGCAGTGTGGTGCCACGTCGATTCAACGCAGCCACTTGGATACCGTTCACGGTATGGCTCAATTTAAATTGGATACGTTTGTCTTTTATTTCGTAGCGTTTGGGTAGTTTTACATAAAAAACGCCTATCGAACGGTTTACGTCCTCTAGCGTAAACGTACTTTTGTTAATGGCACGCTCCACATATTCCCAAGCCCAAGTAAAGTCCGTATTCATCATCAAAATGGGGTAACCATTACCATCGCGCCCTAATAAGGCCGACATATTGGTAGGCTCTGGACCCTTACTTTGCTCAAGGGCGACCTCTTCTAGTGCGACTAAACGTGGGGGCTCAGGCACTTGAAAACGGTCTTTACGCTTAACCGTGCGCTTTAAGCGTTCATCCTCGTTGCGCACTGCATATTTGTCATCGAAGCCAATAAAGGACATATCACTCGGGACGTCCATCTCTTTAATGGTTTCAGCTTCTTGGTATTTTAACGTGCGATCTGGGAAAAGCGCACAGCCGCCGAGCATAAGCGCAGCAGCTGTCACACCAACAACTAAGGGTTTCATTTGTTCTCCAATACACCACTTTGTTGCAGTGCTTCACGTAGGGTAGCGCGATATTTTTCCGCTAGGGGGGTAAGCGGCAAACGAATGCCTTCTGCGATGTGGCCCATTTCATACAAGGCCCACTTTACAGGAATGGGGTTAGACTCAATAAATAAGGTATTGTGCAAGGGTGCCATTTTGGCATCAAGTTCACGGGCTTTCGCCTCATCTTTAGCTAAAGCTGCTTCGCAAGCGGCTGCCATCAAGGCGGGGGCCACGTTAGCTGTCACAGAAATATTGCCGTGCCCACCCACTAAAATAGAATCCACAGCGGTAGCATCATCGCCGGTAAAGACCAAAAAGTCTTCACCACATAGGCGCAACAGCTCTTCGATACGCGACACTTCACCTTTGGCTTCTTTAATACCAATAATATTAGGCACCTTGGCTAAACGCGCCACAGTTTCAGGCAGCATGTCGCAAGAGGTGCGGCCAGGCACGTTATATAAAATCTGGGGAATATCCACCGCCTCGGCTATCGCCTTAAAGTGCTGATACAAACCTTCCTGAGTGGGTTTGTTGTAATACGGTGTCACCGATAAACAAGCATCTGCGCCAGCTGCCTCGGCTTCTCGGGTTAAACGAATGGCTTCCGCCGTGGCGTTTGCGCCCGTACCAGCAATCACGGGCACGCGACCATTGGCAGCGGCAACAATTTCACGAATCACAATATCGTGTTCTTCAAAGCCTAAAGTAGCAGATTCGCCCGTGGTACCCACCGCAACAATACCATGCGTCCCTTGTTCCACATGCCAATCTACCAACTTATGTAAACGTTCCCAATCCACTGCACCGTCTTCATGCATGGGGGTAACTAAAGCAACAATACTGCCACGAATATCCACGGCTTAACTCCGCTAAAATAAATAGATTGTGGGGGTGATTAACGCAAAACCTAATGCGCCTGTTCTAGTGCTTCGGGCGAATCACAGGGGCAACTATGTTACTCGGCTCAGCTCTATTGAACAAGGCAAAAGCTTGCCTTTGCGCTTACCGAGCAAGGCTGCCACAATCTTTACCAACATTTTGAGCGATTGTGCGAACTCAGCACAATCGTAATCCCTGCTTTGGAGGCCTTATGTCGCAAACAGTTCAACTTGACCAACCTATTCCTGCTTTTACTGCTGCTGCCACCAGCGAAATCACTATTACAGAGGCCGATTTACAAGGCCGCTTAACGGTTATTTACTTTTACCCTAAAGACAGCACCCCAGGTTGCACCACCCAAGGGCAAGATTTTCGCGACCGTTACGATAAGTTCAAAGCCCTTAACTGTGAGATTATTGGCGTATCGAGAGACTCTCTCCGCAGCCACGAACGCTTCCGCGAAAAACATGGTTTTCCCTTTGAACTCATTGCGGATGAAGACGAAAGCCTATGCAAGCTATTTGATGTGATTAAACTTAAAAAACTGTATGGCCGTGAATATATGGGCATAGAGCGCAGCACTTTTCTTATTGATGCAGACGGCGTGTTGCGCCAAGAATGGCGAAAAGTGCGCCCCAAAGGCCATGCCGATGTGATTCTTGAAGCAGTTGAGGCCCTAGCTAAGTAGCCTCGCCCTGTTCCACCAAAAACCACAGTTCCCCATGCTTGCGTGCTTGGCGAACCAGTTGATGACTTGATTGTCCCAAGTAAGCAGGAATATCGCGTTCGGCGCCGGGGTCTGTGGTTTTTACTAGCAACCGCTCACCGTGGTTTATATTCCGCAGCGCTTGGCGCATTTTTAGTAACGGCATAGGACACAACAAGTCTCTTGCATCGAGCTCATGTTGTGCCAGCCAATCTGTTTCGCACATGGTTAAAACCTCTTTTACTTAACCGTTTTAATCCTTGAGGCAGGCTATACTATAACCTTCATTCAATTTATGTTGCCGCGGAGCTTAGGCATTGCTAAAAAGAGCCTTACATTCGTTACTGCTAAGCACCTTGCTCGTTACTAGCTTATTGCTAGCAAGCCCTGCTCCCCTAAAGGCGCAAAACCTGCCTGATTTGGGTGATGCCAGCAGTGCCATTTTAACCCCTGAGCAAGAATATCGCTTAGGTCGTGCTTGGTTGCGCGGCCTGCGCAGCCAAGTGGCATTGCTTGATGACCCGCTCGTGCAAGATTATGTAGACCATTTGGTTTACCGCCTCGCCAGTTACAGCGATTTACAAGAGCCAGACCTCGCTATTGTGATTGTTAACAGCCGCGAAATAAACGCTTTTGCGGTACCTGGTGGCGTGATAGGGCTAAATGCGGGACTTTTTTTGCACGCCCAAAGCGAGGACGAAGTGGCCGCTGTTATCGCCCACGAAATTGCCCACGTGAGCCAGCGGCACTTTACCCGCCGCTATGCGGATAGCAAGCGCGTTAACCGTGCCATGTTAGCGGGTATATTAGCGAGCTTAGCAGTGGCCATAGCGGGCGACCCTGAGGCAGGTATGGCAGGCATGGTGGCAAGCCAAGCGGGGGCCATCCAAGCACAATTGGCCTATTCTCGTCATCACGAGCGCGAAGCCGACCGAGTAGGTATGCAAACCTTAGCCAATGCCGGCATGGACCCTTACGCCATGCCGGCTTTCTTTGAGCGTTTACTACGCAACCAACAGTTTTCAGGCAAGCCACCTGAATTTGTGCTCACTCACCCCATCACCGAAACTCGCGTGGCTGACAGCAAAAGCCGTGCACAATCCATGCCGCGCCCACCCTTAAAGCAATCACCAGAATTCTTTTTGATTAAATATCGCTTGCAAGCCTTGTATATGCGCGATGCTAACGAGGCCCTTAGCACGTTTAAAAAGCAATACCACGAGGGCAGTAGTTATATCCAACAAGCCCTTGGTTTTGGCTTAGCCATTGCCGCCATTCGCGCTAAAGATTTTTCGCTAGCGGATAACACCTTGGCGCGCTTACAGGAACAAAATCCTGACCAAATCTGGTACACACTGGCCTTAGCAGAAAGCATGGAGCAGCAAAAGCGCCACCAGGAAGCGGTGAGCTTAAGCAAAAAAGTGTTGGATATTAGCCCTGGCCATTATGGCGCTAGCATTATTTTGGCGCGCAACCTTGTGGCCCAAAATGAATTAGATGAAGCAAGAGCTTTGCTAGAGCGCTTGCAATGGCGCCACCCCACCCTTGCTAGCCACCGCTTATTGGCCAAAATTTGGACCGACAAAAAAGACAAGGCCCGCAGCCACCTCGCCCATGGCGAAATCTTTTTCGCCACTGGGCAAGAACAAAAAGGCATTCAGCAATTACGTTACGCACTAAAATATAGCGAAGATAATTTTGCTTTATATAGCCAAATCAAAGCGCGGCTGGCAGAAATGGAAACCTTGGCTAATGAGAAATTTTAGCGGTGCTAGGGAATAGCACCGCTGCTCGATACATTACCACGTCACGGTAATTTTACCGAAGTGTTGGCCTTCGCTCATGTGTTTGAACGCACCAGCTAGGTTGTCATAGGTGAACTTATCGCTGATCTCAGGTTTGATGTTAATAGCCTCTAACGCCTTCACAAAGTCTTGCTGATCGCGACGGCTGGCTACAATCAATCCTTGCAAACGCGCCTGCTTAGCGAGCAGTTGCATGACGGGCAATTCCGCTGTCACCCCTGATAAAATACCGATTTGCGCAATATGCCCACCCACATTGAGTGCCGCTAAAGATTGGCCAAGCGTAGCCGGGCCGCCCACCTCCACTACATGATCCACACCGCCAGTAAGTTGGCGCGCCTTTTTGCCCCACTCAGGCTCATCCACATAGTTTATGGTGTAATCTGCTCCCAGCGCTGTTGCTTTTTCTAATTTTTCATCAGAAGAGGAAGTCACCACTGTGGTGGCGCCCATGGCCTTTGCAATTTGCAACGCTGTGATAGAAACACCACCCGTGCCTTGCAACAACACTACATCGCCCGCCTTGAGCTGACCATTTACCACCAAAGCACGCCACGCGGTTAAACCCGACGTGGTTATCGTGGCCGCTTCTGCATGGCTCCATCCTTTCGGTGCATGAGTAAACGCGCTTACGCTACGCACCACATATTCTGCCGCCATCCCTTCCAATCCATCACCGGGTACATTGCGAAAGTGTCCCACCGCTGAGAATGCGGGCCCCGCAGGCCATACAGGGAAGAAGGTAGAAACCACATGATCGCCCACGGCAAACTCTGTGACCCCTTCACCCACAGCATCCACCACCCCAGCGCCATCAGACAGCAACACTCGGTTATCCGCAGTGGGAATACCACCATTGGCCACGAGTAAATCATGGTAATTAAGGGAGCCGGCTTTAATGGCCACGCGGATTTCACCAAGGCCGGGTTGGCCTGGATCTTGTGATTCAATAAGTTTTACTTTCTCTAAACCACCACCTTGGGCAACAACCACTGCTTTCATAACATCTCCTAAGATTAAGCCAATTAAATACTAGTACCAAGCTTGCACTCAAGCCTAAGAATTAGCAAAGTATAGCCAACAAAAACAAGAGCGAACCACGATGAATTTTGATTTTATAAGCCCTCACCGCGTGATAGTGAAAACGGGCGCTAACGAGCAGCTACCACAGCTGATGGCTGAACTTGAAGCCCACAGCGTATTAATAGTTACCGATGCAGGCATTGAGCAATTAGGTTTGCTCGATGAAGTGAAAGCGCAATTTAATAAAAGCGCCGTGGCTTACACTATTTTTAATCAAGTGAGCGCTGACCCTAGCGACCAAGTGGTGCAAGCAGCCGTTGCGGCGGCTCAACAGTGCAGCGCCGATGGCATCATTGGCTTTGGCGGTGGCAGTCCCATGGATGTGGCGAAGCTAGTGGCTAAACTTCATCACCCACACAACACGCAGCAGTTGGAAGCGTTATATGGTATCGGCATGGCCCAAGGCCCACGATTACCGTTAGTTTTAGTGCCCACCACGGCTGGCACCGGCTCTGAGGCCACGCCCATTTCCATTATTACCACAGGTGCCACCACCAAAAGTGGCGTTGTGTCTCCGCAGTTGTTGCCCGACATTGCTTTGCTCGACGCCACACTTACCGTGGGTTTACCGCCAGCTGTCACCGCTGCCACGGGGATAGATGCCATGGTGCACGCCATTGAGGCCTACACCAGCAAACATAAGAAGAACCCGCTTTCCGATATGTTGGCCCGTGAAGCCCTCAGCCTGATGGCCAAACACATTCGCACCGCCACCCACCAAGGCCACAATTTAAAAGCGCGCGAACAAATGCTGCTTGGGGCGCATTTAGCAGGCCAGGCTTTTACCAATGCCCCCGTGGCGGCGGTGCATGCACTTGCCTATCCCTTAGGTGGCCATTTTGGCGTCCCCCACGGGCTCAGCAATTCCTTGGTGCTCCCCGAGGTGGTGCGATTTAATATGCCAGCTGCTCAAGGCTTATACCAAGAACTCGCCCCCCTGATGAGTTCTGAACCTCAATTAGATAAGGCGTTAACTCAGCTCATCCAAGAGCTAGAGCTGCCCATGCAGCTGCGGGATGTGGGCGTTACTGAAAACGATCTCGACACACTGGCAGAGGATGCCATGCAACAGCAACGTTTATTGGTGAACAACCCGCGCCACGTTTCCCTTAGCGACGCACGCGCTATTTATCAAAAGGTACTGTGATGCCGGTATATAAAGAAACCATCGCCACCCGCTGGGCGGATAACGATATTTATGGCCATGTGAACAATGTGGCCTATTACAGCTTTTTCGATACGGTGATTAACCGCTATTTAATTGCCAACGGGTTAGATATTCACCAAGGCCAAGTGGTGGGCTTCATGGTGGCCTCGGAGTGCCGCTACCTCGCCCCTGTGGCCTATCCAGACAATGTTCATATTGAATTACGTGTGACAAAACTAGGCAACAGCTCAGTGACTTATGCGCTGCAACTTTTCAACCATGAACAAGAACTAGCAGCTGAAGCCAGCATGACTCATGTGTTTGTGGATCGCCGCACCAATAAATCCACGCCCATTCCTCAGCAGTTAAGGGAAGCGTTGGCAAAACTCAGGACAACCAACGAATAGCTAACCCTTTTCGGCATGCTCACACTACCCCCTAGGGCACCTTATTCACCCAAGCCTCACTGGTAAATTTACTGCCCACCAAATTGGCGGCTTGGCTGAGTTCGGCATCGGTATAAGAGGAAAGCTGCGCC
>DAHVSB010000031.1 GCA_027324795.1 Alcanivoracaceae bacterium | reverse complement strand
TATCGAAGATGAAAATAGTGGTAAGTGGACGTTTGATCTCACCCAGTTACCAGAAGGCATGATTGGTTCCACCGCCATTACAGGTGATTGGGAAAACGAAGAATATGCAGCCGATGGTTCGCAGCATGACTTCAACAACCACCTCAAAATGTCCCCCATCGCATCGGTGTGTAGCTCGTGCCACGATGCAGGGTACAAGACTAGCGATGGACGTATGAACCCAGATATCCTCGATGGCGGTCCTTACGTGGGTAGCCACTGGTGGCAAATGGGTGGTATAGCGCCTGGCATAGTGCGTCCCGGTAACTCACCGCAAAGCACTAAGCATCAATCAGGTAAGTGATGTTGGTAGGTTAAAGTGGTAAAAGCCCGTAACGTTGTGGCATGTTGCGGGCTTTTTTATTGATAACTTATTGTATGCTAATCGATTTTATCTAAGGCTGCTAAGCAGCGCTGCTCAGCCGCATCTAACTCAAGCTGCATTTGTGTAATGTCTAATAATTGTTGTTCTAGCTGCAAGCGGCGTTCGTAAATTTTTTGCAGCATGCTATTGAGCTGTACCTGATTACCACCATGAGGGTCATAAAGTTCTATGAGTTCTTTGCATTCGGCTAAGGAAAAACCAATGCGCTTACCTCGCAAAATAAGAATCAGTGCCACCCTGTCTTTGCTACTATAAATACGCTCTTGCCCGCGGCGTTGCGGGCAAAGCATGCCTTGTTCTTCGTAAAAACGAATAGTGCGGTGGGTGATTTCAAACTCTTGTGCCAGCTCGGCAATGCCATAGGTTCTGGCACTAGCATGGGTATGGGGGCAACGACTCATTGGTGTCCCTTTGTTGGCCACGCCTGTGCCACGCGCGAGCTATTAGGGCGGCGCAATCGTTGGCTAATGCGGTTGCCTACTTGGATAATGGCTTCAAGGTCCACTCCCGTTTCAATGCCTAAACCCTGCAGCATGTAAAGCACGTCTTCTGTGGCGACGTTGCCGCTAGCTCCTTTGGCGTAAGGACAGCCGCCCAAGCCGGCCACTGAGCTATCAAATACGCTAACTCCTTCGAGCAAGCTGGCATAAATATTGGCTAGGGCCTGGCCATAGGTGTCGTGAAAATGGCCAGCAATGTGTTCGCGGGGAATGTGCGCCGCCACTGCTTCTATCAGCTCGCGTGTGGCGGTGGGGGTACCGGTGCCGATGGTGTCGCCAAGGGAGACTTCACGACAACCCATCTCGTATAGTGCTTTCGCTACGCTAGCCACTTGTTCTGGTGCAACGGCTCCTTCATAGGGGCAGCCCAGTACACAGGACACATAACCACGCACGGGTATTTTAGCTTTTTTAGCGGCGGCCATAAGCGGCTCAAAGCGTTTTAAACTTTCGCTGATACTGCAATTAATATTTTTTTGTGAAAAGCTCTCGGTGGCGGCAGCAAAGACAGCCACTTCATCCACACGAGCGTTAATAGCATCTTCAAAGCCACGCAGGTTAGGGGTAAGTGCCGCATCGGTCACGTCTTCACGACGCTCGATAGCACCTAATACAGCCCCGCTACCTGCCATTTGCGGTACCCATTTCGGAGATACAAAGCTGCCCGCTTCAATATAACTAAGCCCTGTGTCGGCTAAAGCTCGAATGAAGTTGACCTTGTCCTGCACTGTTAATGGTGTTGCTTCATTTTGGAGGCCATCTCGCGGGCCCACCTCAACTAAGGTGACTTGAGTAGGTAGTGTCATGAGTTTGGTTCCATTTCCACAAGTATTGTACCTTCGCTCACCATATCGCCTTGTGCACAGAAAATTGCTTTAACCACGCCTGCTTCTGTGGCGCGAATGCTGTGTTCCATTTTCATAGCTTCTACTATTACTAGCAGGTCGCCTGCGTCCACGGGTTGCCCAACTTCAACGGCAACTTTAACGATACTGCCGCTCATTGGAGCGGTTAGACCGCCGGCAATGTGTTCTGTTGTCGCTTGGCTAATAGGGTCGACGAGAGTAAGTGTATAGAGTGTTTCTTTCCATTGTAGGTGCAGCTGTTGCGGTGTACGAATAGCGCAAAGCTCACGCTGCTGGTTATCCTCTTGATAACGTAGCATATTTTCCCGCCAATGGGTGTTATGTAAAGTAGCTGCATCGACGGTAACGGAGTGAACTTCATCGTTGAGGTTGAAACGCAGCTTAGCTTCTCTAGCGCTGCCGTTGCGCCAACCACTAGCAGCTGCCCAAGGAGAGTGGGGGTCCTCGAAGGATATTTGAGGAGGCGAGCTAAGAATCCATGCCGCCCCCGCAAGCTGCCAAAACAAAGGGGGTAGGGGTTGGTTTGGTGTAAAAAGATCGGTCGTGTGCTCTTCGATAAACCCTGTGTGAACATACCCTTTGGCAAAAGAGGGTTGCGCTAAAATGCGTTGTAAAAAAGCTACGTTGGTTTTTACACCACTAATGTGGGTTTGTTTTAGTAGGTGTAAAAGCCGTAAGCGAGACTCCTCGCGTGTTTCGCCCCAAGCAATGAGTTTGGCCACCATGGGGTCGTAAAATGGTGATACAGCATCACCCTCACGTACGCCGCTATCTATGCGTTGGCCTGGGCCAAGAGCAGGTTCGCGATACAGGCTAAGCTGCCCAGCAGCGGGTAAAAAATCGTTATCGGGATCCTCCGCATAGAGACGCACCTCCATGGCATGCCCGTGAAGGGTAACTTGGTCTTGGCAAAGAGGCAGCGTGCCGCCTTGGGCTATTGCAATTTGCCACGCTACTAAATCTGTATTGGTAATAAGTTCAGTAACGGGATGCTCCACTTGTAGGCGCGTGTTCATTTCCATGAAATAAAATTCGCCGCTGCTGTCGAGCAAAAATTCCACTGTGCCAGCATTTACATAGTTAACAGCTTGCGCGGCGCGTACAGCAGCCTCACCCATGGCTTGTCGTAAGGCGGGATCAATACCTGGAGCAGGCGCTTCTTCAACCACCTTTTGATGGCGGCGCTGAATAGAGCAATCACGTTCTGCCAAATAGATATAATTGCCATGGGTGTCGGCAACTATTTGAACCTCCACGTGGCGAGGCTGAAGGACATATTTTTCAAGGAGCATATGGTCATTGCCAAAAGCTGCCTTTGCTTCTCGTTTAGCGGAATCAAAGGCTTCTGCTAGCTCAGCTTGGCTTTCTACCACTTGCATTCCGCGGCCGCCACCGCCCGCACTCGCTTTTAATAAAACGGGGTAGCCAATACTTTCAGCGGCTTGTTGAAAACGCTCAAGGGATTGGTCTTGGCCATGATAACCAGGCACTAAAGGTACACCGGCGCGCTCCATCAGGGATTTAGCGGCGGATTTGCTACCCATCGCCTCAATGGCACTGGCAGAAGGGCCTATAAAAATGAGTCCTGCAGCTTCAACTGCCCGCGCAAAGTCGGCGTTTTCGGCTAAAAAGCCATAGCCTGGGTGGATGGCATCAGCATTAGTGCTTTTGGCCGCAGCAATGATTTTTTCTATTTGCAGGTAGCTTTCTTCTGGGGTGTTACCGCCAAGATTGACAGCAGTATGCGCTAATTCAAGATGCAACGCTTGAGCGTCGGCTTGACTATGAACAGCTACGGTTGCAATGCCCATGGTCTTTGCTGTGCGGATAATGCGACAAGCGATTTCACCACGATTGGCAATGAGTAAACGTTGAATAGGGCGCATTATGCTTCTTCCTGCCAAGGTGGAGTGGATTTATCAAAAAATGCTTGTAGTCCAGCTTGCCCCTCGTGGCTAGTGCGCAAAGTGGCAATAGTGGTCTCCGTATGGGCCCGTGCTTTAGGAGGGGGCAGACTTGAATCTATGTCTTGGAGTAATGCTTTGGTGGCGCGCATGGCGTTAGGACTGTTGTGCATAAAGGTGCTGACCCATTGCGATACAGCTGCATCAAGTTCATTTGCAGGATACAGCGCAGCTAGCAAACCGTGCTGCATGGCGGCGAAAGAATCAAAACGCTCACCACTTAAAGCATAGCGGCGTGCGGCTCGTGCGCCCATGGCATGCACCACATAAGGGCTGATTACAGCTGGGGCTATGCCTAAACGTACTTCAGATAATGAAAAAATTGCGTCTTTGGTGGCGATTGCCATATCGCAGCAGCTGATTAAGCCCAAAGCACCACCGAAGGCGGCGCCTTGTACTACCGCCAGCGTGGGCATCGGAAAGCTCGCTAGTCGATACATGAGCTCACCAAGTTGTTGGGCGTCTTGCAGATTATCTTGGTAATTCAATTGGGCGGCGGCTTTCATCCAGTGCAAATCCGCTCCCGCAGAAAAGTGCTTACCCTTAGCGCGTAGCAACAAAAGGCGTATGCTGGTTTCTGCTGCTAAGGCATCTAGTGCATGAAGCAGTTCTTCTATCATGATGCCGTTAAAAGCATTATTTACGTCTGGACGATTGAGCCAGAGAGTGGTGATGTGCTTATCTTGTTCTATTAATAAAGTTTTATAGTTCATGCGAGTGTCCTTACATGCGAAACACGCCAAAGCGTGTGTCTTCAATAGGAGCATTAAGAGCTGCCGAAAGGCTAAAGGCTAACACCTGCCGAGTTTGAGCGGGGTCGATGATGCCGTCATCCCATAGGCGAGCGCTAGAATAATAGGGGTGTCCCTCGCGCTCGTATTTTTCTAGGATGGGGCGGCGGATGTCTTCAAGCTCCTCTTCGCTAAGTTTGTGGCCTTGGCGTTGCGCTTGGGTTTGTTTTACCTGGGCCAACACATTGGCTGCTTGTTCTGCCCCCATTACACCAATGCGAGCATTTGGCCACATCCATAAAAAGCGAGGGTCGTAGGCGCGTCCGCACATGCCATAGTTGCCCGCGCCAAAGCTGCCGCCAATGACAACGGTTAGCTTGGGGACTTTAGCACAGCTCACGGCTGTCACCAATTTGGCGCCGTGCTTAGCGATACCTTCTTCTTCATATTTTTTTCCCACCATAAAACCAGTGATGTTCTGTAAAAAAATCAGGGGGATTTTGCGCTGGCAAGCAAGCTCTACAAAGTGTGCCCCTTTTTGAGCCGCCTCTGAAAACAGTACGCCATTATTCGCCAGAATCGCCACGGGATAACCATGCAAGTACGCAAAGCCGCACACCAAAGTACTGCCATAAAGTGCTTTAAATTCATCAAACTCACTGTTGTCCACTAAGCGGGCAATGATTTCACGTACGTCGTAAGGCTGCTTGCTATCTGCAGGAATAATGCCGTAAATGTCTTCGGCGGCATAACGTGGTGCTTGAGGTTCTTTAACTTGTAGTTGACCTTTTTTGCGCCAATTGAGATTGGCAATGCAGCGCCGAGCAATGGCGAGGGCGTGATAATCATCTTCAGCGTAATGGTCTGCCACACCAGAGGTTCGGCAGTGTACCTCTGCACCACCTAATTCTTCTGCGGTGACCTCTTCGCCGGTGGCGGCTTTTACTAAAGGCGGGCCAGCTAAAAAAATGGTGGCTTGCTCGCGTACCATAATGGTTTCATCTGCCATGGCGGGTACATAAGCGCCGCCGGCAGTGCAAGAGCCCATCACCACAGCGATTTGTGGGATACCATTGGCGCTCATATTGGCTTGATTGAAAAATATCCGACCAAAATGGTCGCGGTCCGGGAAAACCTCATCCTGGCGGGGGAGGTTGGCGCCACCTGAATCTACTAGGTAGATGCAAGGTAAATGATTTTCCGCGGCAATGTTTTGTGCACGTAAGTGTTTTTTTACTGTGAGGGGATAGTAGCTGCCGCCTTTAACAGTGGCATCATTGGCAATGATCATACATTCGATGCCAGACACGCGCCCTATGCCAGTGACGATGCCCGCTGCGGGCACGTCTTCGCCATAAACCTCGTGAGCTGCCATGGCAGAAAGCTCGAGGAAAGCTGAGCCGGGGTCTATAAGCGCGGCTACGCGGTCGCGCACTAATAATTTGCCGCGACCTAAATGCCGTGCTTGAGCAGCCTCGCCGCCGCCCTGGTAAATGAGTTGAAGTTGCTGCTGTAAGTCTTGAACTTGACGCAACATACATTGTTGGTTTTTTAAAAAATCAGCGGCACTGGGGTTTACCAAGCTAGTGAGTTGGGACATGGGAAATTCCTTTAAGCAATAGCATTGTTTATGGACGAGTTTCTTGGAACAACTCGCGTCCAATTAACATGCGGCGAATTTCGCTAGTACCAGCACCAATTTCATAAAGCTTAGCGTCGCGCAATAGGCGACCGGCGGGGTACTCGTTGATGTAGCCATTACCGCCTAAAATTTGGATGGTATCGAGTGCCATTTGTGTGGCTTTCTCAGCGGTATAAAGAATAACACCGGCGGCGTCTTTGCGGGTGGTTTCGCCGCGGTCGCAGGCCTGAGCCACTGCATATAAATAGGCACGGCTAGCGCTGAGGCCTGTGTACATATCAGCAACTTTGCCTTGAATGAGCTGGAATTCACCAATAGCCTGGCCAAACTGCTTACGTTCGTGGATGTAGGGCACAATCACATCGAGGCATGCCTGCATTAATCCCACGGGCCCACCGGAGAGCACCACGCGCTCAAAGTCTAAGCCACTCATCAGTACCTTTACGCCTGCATTGACAGCACCAAGTACGTTTTCTTTTGGCACTTTTACTTGATCAAAAAAGAGTTGGCAGGTGTTCGAGCCGCGCATGCCGAGTTTGTCGAAGGCAGGCCCGCGGCTAAAGCCTTCCCAGTCACGCTCTACGATAAATGCGGTAATGCCATGGGCACCTTTGTCGGGCTCGGTTTTTGCATAAATTACATATACATGGGCATCTGGGCCGTTGGTGATCCAGGTTTTAGTTCCGTTGAGTAGGAAATATTCACCTTTATCTTCTGCTCTCAGGGTCATTGAAACCACATCTGAGCCAGCATTGGGCTCGCTCATGGCAAGGGCGCCTATATGCTCACCGCTAATAAGCTTGGGTAGATATTTTTGCTTTTGTTCGTGATTGCCGTTACGAAAAATTTGGTTTACACAAAGGTTGGCGTGAGCACCGTAGGATAATCCCACTGAAGCGGAGGCACGGCTGATTTCTTCAATGGCGATGGTTTGAGCTAAGTAGCCCATATCCACACCGCCATATTCTTCAGAAACAGTAATGCCAAGCAGGCCCATATCACCAAACTTGCGCCACATATCCATGGGAAACTGGTTGCTAGTATCAATATGGTGTGCCCGTGGGGCGAGTTCTTTAGCTACAAATTGCTGAACTTGTTCTCTGAGCTGGTGGATGGCGCTATCGTGGGCGAAATTTAAGCGTGAATAGGTCATTTATTGTTTTGCCTTGTATTTATTGTTGTATGCGAGGTTTACCTTTACGTAAAGGTAATGAAGAGGCTCTTTTGCTGTCAAGACAAATATGTCATGGAACCTTGGTTAAAAAGAAGAAAACTAAGCGCCGCGGTTGGTCAGGCCAGAGGAACTTTGGCATAATGCGCAACGTAAAAAAAACAACTGAGCACGATTCCAAGGATTCACTGATACTTTTGCCACTGTATTGGCCGACGCATGACAGTAGAGGATAAGCATGATTCGTAAAGCCGTTTTACCTGTGGCGGGCTTTGGCACCCGCTTTTTACCCGCTAGTAAGGCCATCCCCAAGGAAATGATTACGGTGGTGGATAAACCTGTCATTCAATATGTGGTAGCGGAGGCTGTGGCAGCGGGCATTAAAGAAATCGTGCTAGTAACCCATAGTGCTAAGCGTGCCATTGAAGATCATTTTGATCGTAATTTTGAACTAGAAACTCAGTTAGAGCAAAAACAAAAAACTGAGCTTTTGCAAGCCCTTGCCGATATTATTCCGCAGGATGTACGCATTATTAGTGTTCGCCAAGGCCAAGCCTTGGGTTTGGGGCATGCCGTATTGTGCGCAAAAGAGGTGGTGGGCGATAACCCATTTGCGGTGCTGCTGCCAGATGTGCTAGTGGACAATCATCAGCAGCCAGAGGTGGACTTAGCTAAGATGGTGGCGGCTTATGCAACCACTCAAGCGAGTCAGATTATGGTGGAGGCGGTGCCTGAAGAGCGTGTTTCACAATATGGTGTGGTGGCGCTTGAGGGCACCTCCCCGCAAGCAGGTGATAATCAGCCCATGACGGGAGTGGTGGAAAAGCCGGCTGCAAGCGAAGCGCCATCGAATTTAGCCGTAGTGGGCCGCTATATTTTACCAAGCCGCATTTTTGCCTTATTAGAAAATACCAAGCCGGGTGCGGGCAACGAAATTCAATTGACTGATGCCATAGCCGCCTTGTTAAAAGAAGAGCGCGTGGATGCGTACCGTATGACGGGTACCACTTACGATTGCGGCAGTAAGGAAGGTTACTTCGCCGCTACGTTGGCGTATGCCGTACGTCATCCGCAGATTGGTAAGATGGCACAGACGCTAATTAACGCGGCCGCTCAATAGCCCATATAGGAGCCCACCATGGAGTTATGCGTTTACGGGGATACCTTAAATGCTTTGGTTACGGCTGCTGCCTTAGCGTCCACTGGCCACAGGGTGAGCTTGCGGACGTTAAACACGGAGTTAGACGCTCAGCTTCAATTAGGCAGTACACCTTTCCGCGAAATTGAACTTGAGCAGCTGTTAAGAGAGCAATTGGATGCTGGACGATTGCGAATCGATGCTAGCAATGGAGCGCTACCTTCTGATGTCACAGCAGTTTTTTATGCCTTCGATGAAAGCAGTTATGAAATTGCTGTGGAGCTTACTCAGCGCTTACAGCAAAGTACCCCTTTTCTTATAGTTAACCAAAGTGCTTTTCCAGTGGGTGCCACTGAAGCCCTGCAAGCCTTAAATCAGGGCGCTGTGGTGGCTATGCCGGAGTTCGTGCAAGAAGGGGCCGCTGTGGCAAGCTTCATCAGGCCCAATCGGTTGCTTTTAGGGTGTGATGATAAACAAGCTGAGTTGTTGGTGCGGGAAATTTTTCGCCCATTCAACCGTCAGAAAGACCACTTCCAAGTGATGCTGCCGAGGGAGGCAGAATTCACCAAGTTAGCCATCACAGGCATGTTAGCCACCCGTGTAAGCTTTATGAATGATATGGCCGAGCTTGCCGATGAGCTAGGGGTTGATATTGAGTCGGTGCGCCAAGGTGTCGGCGCTGATCCGAGAATTGGTGAGGCTTACTTATACCCTGGTAGCGGCTTCGGTGGTTTGGGGCTTTCCCAAAACGTCACCCACTTAGCGGGAGCTTTGGCAAGCAAGGGCGTGAAGTCTACGTTACTTGAGCAGGTGCTAGAGATTAACGAGCGCCAAAAAGAAGTGATGTTTCGCAAGCTTTGGCATCATTACCAAACTGACCTTCAAGGTAAAACTGTGGCCCTTTGGGGGGTAGCTTTCAAGCCAGGTACAGCAAGGATTGATAATGCACCTGCCTTAGCCTTGATAGAGGCGTTGTGGGCTCAAGGTGCCAACGTAAAGGTGCATGACCCGCAGGCGTTGGATATGTTAAAGAAACATTATACTGAACCTAAGGGCGAGATTACTTATTGCAATGATATGTACCAAGCTGCGGTAGATGCCGATGCCTTGATTGTGGTAACAGAATGGAAGCCCTACTGGAGCCCTAATTTTCAGCAACTTAAAACGGAAATGGCGCAGCCTTTAATTTTAGACGGTCGCAATATTTATGAACCGAGCTATGTGCGCGCGAGTGGATTTACCTATTACGGAGTAGGGCGATGAGAGGGAAGCGATTTACGCCTGAATTACCCGCCGAGTGGCAAGCTGTGGCAGCGGCGGCCGAACGATTAAGTAATACCCATATTGCAGATTTGTTTGCTCAAAACCCTGAGCGTTTTAAGCAATGGCAGCATCAGTTTGGTCCTTTGATGCTGGATATTAGCAAACAGCGCCTAGACGAAGACGCACTTAACGCACTGTTAGCGCTAGCAAAGACCAAGCAGCTCGATATTTGGATTGAGCGCTTGTTTTCTGATTACCAAGTGAACAATTCTGAGCAGCGTCCCGCTTGGCACTGGGCGTTGCGCGCCAGCGAGGCGCAAGCCCTTAAAGAGCCTGAAAGTGGCGTTTTTGCTGCTGTTCGCCATGAGTTAGCGCACATGGAAGCCATTGTGACCAAGCTACATGCAGGCCAGTGGCGCGGCATTTCTGGTGAGCCCATTACCGATGTGGTGAATATTGGCGTGGGCGGCTCTGATTTGGGGCCTTATATGCTGAGCAAAGCCTTGGCTGATGCGCGGGCTGAAACCAAAGGCGCTTTACGCGTGCACTTTGTATCTTCCATGGATGGCAGCCAATTGTCTCCGCGCTTGCTAGCATTACGGCCGGATACTACCTTATTTATTATTTCCTCTAAATCCTTTACCACCGTAGACACTCTATATAATGCCGCCACAGCACGCACGTGGCTGGAGCGGCATTTAGGCAACTCCGAGGCCATGCTGCGCTGCCATTTTATTGGTGTATCGGGTGCGGCAGATAAAATGACCCAGTGGGGTATTCACCCTGATAATCAACTGCGCATGTGGGAGTGGGTGGGAGGGCGCTTTTCCCTGTGGTCTGCCATTGGGTTGCCTATTGCTATCCGTATTGGCATGGCTGGGTTTAGGGAGTTATTGGCGGGTGCCCACGCCATGGATGTGCATTTTAAAGACGCGCCTTGGGAACAAAATATTCCGATACTGATGGCCCTAGTGGGGGTGTGGAACACCAACGCACTGGGCATTAATGCCCATGCAGTGCTGCCCTACGATGGGCGGCTGAAATTCTTGCCGAGCTATTTAGAGCAACTAGAGATGGAGTCTAATGGCAAATCGGCAAGCCGTAGCGGCGAGCAGGTGACAGTGCATACTTGTCCGGTGCTGTGGGGCGATGTGGGCTCCAATGCTCAACATGCGTTTTATCAGTTGCTCCACCAAGGCACAGTGTCGGTAACCTGCGATTTTATTGCCTCCGCTAAGCGTTACCATGAGCCGCACCATGAAGAATCAGAGGAAGAGCTGCGCCGACAACACCAATTATCCTTGGCTAACTGTTTGGCGCAATCGCGCTTGCTAGCCTTCGGTGAGCACGCATTTGAAAAAGGCCAGCAATTACCCAATTACAAGCGCTATCCCGGCAATCAGCCAAGCACCACCTTGCTTTGTGACGAGATTAGCCCCTATGCCATGGGCGCATTATTGGCGGCCTATGAAAACAAAGTCTTTGCCCAATCGGTGCTGTGGGATATTAATCCCTTCGACCAGTGGGGCGTGGAAATGGGCAAAGTGATTGCCACTGAAACTTTGGGTTTTATTCGCAATACTGAACCCATGGATGACACGCTAGACAGCTCCACCAAAGGCCTGATTGCCTATATCCAAGCGCACCAAGAGTAAATACAAGAGAAACCTATGAGTACAACGATTCAAGCATCTATTTTTCGCGCCTATGACATTCGTGGTGTGGTGGGCGACACCCTTAATAAGCATGTGGCCACTTTAATTGGTCGCGCCATTGCCGCCGAGAACCTAGCCAGAGGCGAAACTAACATCGCCGTAGCCCGAGATGGCCGTTTGTCAGGCCCCGACATGCTCGACGCACTGATTGCAGGATTGCGCGCTGGAGGTTGCGACGTAGTGAACGTGGGGCAAGTGCCCACACCAGTACTGTACTTTGCTGCTTCTACGCTACCGGGGGTTACCTCGGGCGTTATGGTAACGGGTAGCCATAACCCGCCCGACTATAACGGCTTTAAAATTATGCTTGCCGGCGAAACCTTGTCCGGCGATGCCATTACCGATTTATACCGTCGCATTGTTGAAAATGATTTGAGCGAAGGCAGTGGAAGTTTAGTCGAAAAGGATGTGTCCGAGGCTTATCTCGCCCGCATCGTTAGCGATATAACACTAAAACGCCCAATGAAAGTGGTAGTGGATACAGGCAACGGTGTAGCGGGTGAACTCGCGCCCAAGCTGATGAAACAACTTGGCTGCGAGGTAGTGCCCTTGTTTACTGACATTGACGGCAATTTTCCCAATCACCATCCCGACCCAGGCGACCCTGCCAACATGCAAGATTTAATTCGTGTGGTGGCTGAAACAACAGCAGATCTTGGCTTAGGCTTTGATGGCGATGGCGACAGGGTGGGCGTTATTACTCCCCAAGGTGAGTTAATTTACCCCGACCGCCTGATGATGGCCTATGCACAAGATGTGCTGAGCCGCGTACCGGGTGGCCGCGTTATTTTCGATGTCAAATGCAGCGGCAACCTTGCCAAAGTGATTAACAAGCATGGTGGTGAAGCCGAAATGTGGCAAACCGGCCATTCACTGATAAAAGCGCGTATGAAAGAAACTGGTGCGCCCCTAGCGGGGGAGATGAGTGGCCATATTTTCTTCGCTGAACGTTGGTATGGCTTTGATGATGGCTTATATGCTGCCGCTCGGCTGTTAGAAATCCTCGCTCAGCAGCCAATGGATGCGGATGAATTTTTTGCTCAGTATCCTCAAGACCCAAGCACTCCAGAAATCAATATCGAAGTAAGTGACGAGAAGAAATTCAAGGTGGTGGAGCGCCTCATTGCGGAGGGTGAGTTTGGTGAGGGGAAGCGCACCACCATCGATGGATTGCGTGTGGACTATGAAGACGGTTGGGGACTTTGCCGTGTGTCTAACACCTCGCCTAAGTTGGTGACACGTTACGAAGGTAAAACAGAAGCAGCGTTGCAGCGTATCCAAGAGCTATTCGAACAAAACATCGAGCGAGTGTTGGCGCAAGAAGTGAGCGATTAAATGTCTGCTGGTGGTAAATGTTAATTAATTAAACTGTGAACGGCTTCGTATTAATTGAGCGCTGCTCTATAATCAGTTGCGTACGCTGAAGGATGGTTGAGTTACTAAAGCGACGTTAAGCTAAGTGAGCAATTGCGTAATAAACAGTTTGTAACAAGGAGATTTTTTTGATGGATTATTTTGAACGCTTCCAGCATGCGCTTTTCTCTTTGCCGCGCATTCAGAAAAAAGCACTGATGCTATTGACAGATGCCATAATTTTACCATGGATATTGCTCGCCGCCTATGCAACCCGCATGGGCTTTATTAATCCAGTTGAAGCTTTTGGTAATCTCCCTTCGTCATTATTTGTTGTAGCCCCCCTTGTTACCTTAGGCGTTCTCACTATTTTCGGCGCTTACCGTTCTATGGTGCGCTATCAAGGCATTTACAGCGCTGCTGTAAGTGCTATTGCCATGCTGGTGGCGTCGGTGGGGCTCGCAGGGGTCAGCTATTTAGCTTATCAAGGTGGCATCCCACGTTCCGTATTTTTAATTTATTGGGCTCTTGGCTCCATATACTTGGCCGGAAGCCGGTTGGCCGTAAGAACTTATATTTTTTGGTGGCTAACGCGTGAACAAAAGCGGACTCCGGTGGTAATTTTTGGCGCGGGAAGCTCAGGCTATCAGCTTTCTGCATCTTTAAACGGTAGCGTTGAGTATGCACCAGTGGCTTTTGTTGACGATTCAAGAAGGCTGCAGGGTACCGTTATACAAGGGCTGCCGGTGCTAAGCCGCGAGCAGCTAAGGGGGTTTGTCGGTAAACAAGCGGTGAAAGCAGCTCTGTTGGCCATTCCACGGGCTACTAAGGCAGAGCGCTTAGATGTCGTTAATTTTTTGAAGAGCTTGCCAAACCTAGAAGTAAAGTCCGTTCCTTCTTTTGTGGACATCGTTTCAGGCAAAGCGCGTATCGAAGAAGTGCGCAGCATCGCCATTGAAGAGTTGTTGGGTCGTGACCCTGTGCCGCCCAAAGCTGATTTGCTCACTGCCTGCATTAGCGGTAAAAATGTATTGGTAACGGGGGCGGGAGGCTCTATTGGTAGCGAACTGTGTCGACAGATTGTAGCTCTTGCTCCACAGCGTTTGATTTTACTCGAGCAAAGTGAGTTTAGTCTTTATCAGATAGAAAAAGAATTGCGTCAGATTTGCCAAGACAATAGTTTTAATGTCGAACTAGTGCAGGTTCTAGGCTCGGTGCTTAACCAAAGCCTGATACAAAGCTTGTGCGAACAACATCAAGTTCATACCTTCTATCATGCGGCTGCTTATAAGCATGTGCCTATTGTAGAAGCAAACCCCACTGCGGGAGTGCGCAATAATATTGTGGGTACTTATCATGCCGCCAAAGCAGCAGAGGCGGCCAACGTAGAGCGTTTTATTTTAATTTCTACAGACAAAGCAGTGCGGCCAACCAATGTGATGGGGGCTACTAAGCGGTTTGCTGAGCTTGTTTTGCAAGCGATGGCGGATCGTGGCAGTGATACGGTATTTACCATGGTGCGGTTTGGTAACGTGCTAGGCTCCTCAGGTTCTGTGGTGCCTTTATTTAATGAGCAAATTAAAAAGGGCGGTCCTGTAACCGTTACCCATCCAGAAGTAACCCGTTACTTTATGACGATTCCAGAGGCGGCTTTACTAGTGATTCAAGCTGGCGCCATGGCAAAGGGTGGCGAGGTGTTTCTGCTTGATATGGGAGAGCCGGTTAAAATTTATGATTTGGCTTGCACTATGGTATCGCTTATGGGGGCCACAGTGCGCAACAAAGATAACCCTGATGGTGATATTGAGATTAAGTTCACAGGCCTTCGTCCAGGTGAAAAGTTGTACGAAGAGCTTTTAATCTGTGATGCAGGAATTGGTACAGAACACAGTATGATCATGCAAGCACGCGAGAACTTCTTGCCTTGGGAACAGTTCGTGGTAGCGTTTCATGCCATGCAAGAAGCGTTAGAGCTTAGCGATGATTCTTTGATTCGAACGCTATTGTTACGTTATGTGGAGGGTTACCAACCCGCTGGCCATGATGGTGCTTCAACCCCTGAAACTGCTTTGCAATCTGCATCTTACCCAACCGAACTCTCCCCGCCTGCTAAGCGAATCCATTAATATCCTCTGTGTGGCGCCAAGCGTTTGCATTGGTACCACATTGCGTGCACATTCTTTTTTTTGGTTCAAAATAAGCAATAGCTATTAGCAGGCTCTTCCTTATTGCTGGTTGTTTTGATTTTGTTCTGAAAAGATGAGTCTTTTGTAAGTCTTTGACCATTAACGATTTTTATTGCTTAAACTTATAACCTGTTCACAAAATTAATTTTGTTATTAGCTATTCTTTAAGGCGTTGAGCAGGCCTACTTGCTCACAAAACAACAATAATTAAATCCTTGCTTATAAAAGGAAGTAGCAATGGGAAAATTAATAATAGTAGATGATCATCAATTGTTTCGGGCTGGTTTGATTAAGATTTTTAAAACACTGCCTGGTTATGAAGTAATCGCAGAAGCTGAAACCGGAGAGCAAGCCATAAAACTGGTGCTTGAAAAAGAGCCAGATATGGTATTAATGGATATCAGCATGCAAGGCATGGGGAGCCTAGAAGTCATTAAAAGAATGAAAAGAATACAACAGGATATCAAGATATTGATTGTTACCGATTGCGTGAGTGCGCCTTACCCGGCTAGGGCAATTCGAGCAGGTGCTGATGGCTATTTTAGCAAATGCGATTGTCCCGTTAACCTTATTAGGGCTGTTCAAACCATTATGGCTGGCCAGCACTACATAACAGCCAATGTTGCTCAAGAGATGGCATTAAAAAGCCATGTGGACTACCTAAATCCTTTTGAGTCGCTATCGGAGCGAGAGTTTCAGGTCATGTCGTTAATAACACAATGCTACAAGGTTAGAGACATTGCAGAGCAGTTGTACTTATCGCCCAAAACGGTGAATACTTATCGGTATCGCATTTACGGTAAGCTTGGCGTTGATAGCGATGTGGGAATGGCGATAATGGCCATGCACCATGGTATGCTTCCCACCGGTACTCAGTGGAGTAGGAAAAGGTCTGGAGCTTGAACGACAGAATATTTGATAGTCAGTCATTTTTAAAACGATGCACGCGCAAACCTGGCGTGTATCGTTTTTATAATCGGGAACATAAAATTTTATACGTGGGCAAAGCCCGCAATCTTCACGATCGTCTTTCCAGCTATTTTGTTGGGCAGGTTACATCCCGCAAAACTGAAGCCATGCTAACGCATGTGGCAGACGTTGAAATCACGGTAACCCATGATGAAACCGAGGCGTTGCTACTCGAGCAGGCCTTAATAAAAAAGCATCGACCCACTTATAATATTTTACTGCGCGATGATAAATCCTATCCTTATATCCTTATTGATCGCTCTCATACCTTTCCCCGCGTCAGCTTCCATCGTGGGCAGCGAAACAAAATCGGCCAATACTTTGGCCCTTACCCGAGTGTGGCAAGTGTAAAAGAAGCGCTTAATGTACTTGAGAAGGTATTTAAGTTACGCAATTGCCACAATTCCATGTTTAAGCAGCGCGCTAGGCCATGCCTGCAATACCAGATTAAACGCTGTACGGCGCCTTGTGTAGGTAAGGCCAGCGAGGCGGAATATGCAGAACAAGTGCAACTAGCGGTGGATTTTTTGGAGGGGCGCGATACAAAACTCCTGGCTGAGCTCGAAGCGCAAATGCTTCATGCTTCTGAACAGCTTGCCTTTGAGCGCGCAGCTGAAATACGCGACCAAATTGCTGCATTACGGCTAATACAACAGAAGCAATATGTGGATACCACAGATGAGACAGCGAGTGCGGATGTTTTTGCGGTGCTAGTGCGACACGGAAAAGCGGTTGTGGAGCAACTAAGCATTCGCCATGGGCGATTGCTAGGCCATAAAAGCCATACGTTAAACCTCCAACTTGACGAGACTCCCGATAAAGTGCTCGAAACGTTTGTGGAACAATATTTTTTAGGCATTAATGATGTGGAAGAACTGCCTAAAGAAGTACTTCTAAGCCACCAAATCAAGAGTGAAACTGTGGGTGAGGCCTTATTCCAACGCCATGGTAGGCGCCTGCGCTTCGCAGTTCAGGTGCGAGGGCAGCGACAAGCTTGGCGCCGTTTGGCGGAGGAAAATGCTCGCCACTCAATGGCTAATGTCTTAGCTGGTCAGCAAAATATGGGACAGCGTCTTGCTGCCTTGCAAGAAGCGCTTGATTTGGCCACCATACCCGAGCGTATAGAGTGCTTTGATATTAGCCACACGGGGGGTGAGAAAGCGGTGGCTGCTTGCGTGGTGTTTAATCAAGAGGGCGCTTTGAAGGAAGAGTATCGTCGTTACAACGTTGAACCGCAGCAACAAGGTGATGACTATGCAGCTCTTTCAGAGGCAGTGGAACGCCGTTATCGTCGCCTCATTGACAACAATCAATCTTTGCCCGATCTTCTTTTGATCGATGGTGGCAAGGGGCAGGTGAGCGCAGTGGCGGCAGCACTTGCCGAATTAGGGAGACCAGACCAAGAAATATTGGGAATCAGCCAAACACCCGGAAAGCATAAAAACTCTGCAGAACGGTTGCATAAAGTTAACGGTGCTGTAATAGTCTTACCCGCAGAACATAGAGGTTTGCATTTGTTGCAGCAAATTCGTGATGAAGCGCATCGTTTTGCATTGATTGGCCATCGAGCGCGACGGCAGAAGAGCCGTGCAGCCTCTGTGTTAGAGGGCATTCCTGGCGTTGGACCAAAGCGCCGAAGAGCTTTGCTACACCACTACGGTGGGCTAGCGCAATTACGTAATGCGTCTGAAGAGTCCATAGCAGCAGTGGAGGGCATAGGGCCACAACTCGCTCACACCATCTATGCTTGGCTGCACGAATAGTGCACGTTAGTTACTGTCGAATACAAGGTATATACCATGCAAAAAACCGATTACGCCACCGCATTAACGCTTCCTAATTTGTTAACACTGGCACGGTTGGCATCGGTTCCTATTTTAGTGTTAGTGTATTTTCTTCCATTTAAGGCAAGCCCTTTAATTGCCGCAGTTATTTTTGCCGTAGCAGGCATCACGGATGCCTTTGATGGTTACTTGGCTCGCAAGATGAAGCTAACCAGCCGTTTTGGTGCTTTTATTGACCCCGTGGCAGACAAACTAATGGTGGCTGTTGCTTTGATGTTATTGGTTCACGGGCATAAAACTATTTGGATGACAATACCTGCTTTGGTAATTATTTCGCGGGAGATTCTAGTTTCGGCATTGCGCGAATGGATGGCTGAAATTGGTAAACGCGCCAATGTGGCAGTGAGCGCCATGGGTAAAATTAAGACTATCTTGCAGATAGTGGCCATCACCATGCTGTTATACTTTCCGCTGGAAAAAGGTGGCATGGGAGAGATTATATTTAATTGGCAAGTGCTACTTTCGTATGTGCTCTTGTATGCAGCAACGTTTTTAACGTTATCGTCTATGTATCAATATTTGCGCGCTGCCTGGAAGGACTTGTGGGCAAGCGAGCCTAAAGTTTAAGCCTTTTGTGTGTTTGCTAAGCACTTGTTTTTAATCTTGTGCAAAGAATCGCCAAACGGCAAATGTTTGCTTGACAGGTAAGGCGGCTCATGTAGAATGCTCGCCGCATATAGGGAAGCAAATCCAAGCCTTCTCTAAAGATTTAAGCGGGAATAGCTCAGTTGGTAGAGCACAACCTTGCCAAGGTTGGGGTCGCGAGTTCGAATCTCGTTTCCCGCTCCAAATTCTTAAAAGCCTACTTCAAAAGAAGTGGGCTTTTTTTTGTACAATCGGTGCATATATCTGACTTGAGTCAGTTTTTTCAACCTGCTTTCCTGTCTACTGTAAATAGCAATCCTTTTTATTTTCATCTACTTAATAGCAGAAGCATACCTTGAGATAGGTGCAGCGCTCATGTTTTATTAGGTGTTGATTATATTTGTAGCTGCTATATTAAAGTTTCATCTAGCTGTAGGAGTGTTATATGTATTATGTTGATATGCCTAGCCAACAGGAAATTGGCTTGTTGAACTCCACTCGTTCGGACGCATGTGTGTCCATTTACTTACCTACTACGCCACTTACACAAGAAATAGAAAAAAGCCGCATTCACCTAGGTAACTTGCTGAAAAAGGCCACCGCGCAATTAGAAAGCGCTGGATTTGAAAAGCGTAAGCTTGCTTCCCTTGAGCAGCAGTTCCAGCATTTGTTAGATGATGATGTGTTTTGGGCTTATCAAGCCAACAGCCTGGCAATTTTTGCAACCCCCGATGCTATTCGTACCTACCGGTTGGCCAATAAGCTGGCAGAAGCGGTGGAGGTATCAGATAGATTTCATATTATCCCTTTGCTGCGCGCCGTTACTTTCTCGCAAGCTGCTTATGTCTTAGCGTTGTCGGAAAACGCGGTAAGGGTGATTGAGGTGTCCGCTGACTTGCCAGCACAAGAGCTAGAAATACCTAATATGCCTTTAAATGCGGAAGAAGTATCTAATCGCGCTACCAATAAAAATTACACAGGCACGGGGCATCGCCATGGCTCGCAAGGTGAAAGCTTCCACTTACCTCGTTACTTGCGCTTAATTGATGCGGCGTTACGCCCAGTAGTGCAGGGCTCTGATAAGCCATTAATTCTTGCTACCACCAAACAGCTTGAGAATCTCTTTCGCTCTATTTCTGTAATACCTGCAGTGGATGAGGCCATCACAGGAAACCCAGAGCGTTTAAGCGCCTCTGAACTAGCAGATGCGGCGCGCCCCGTGCTAGACGCTTACTATGCTGAGTTAGTGAAAGCGTTTCACGCATTATACGAAGAGCGCTCTGGTCAGCAGCGTACCACTACGGATATAAGTGATGCCGCACGTCTGGCTACTTTTGGTGGTATCGATAAATTGCTTATTGATATGGACAGTGTGGTTGATGGTTTTATCGATGAAGAAACAGGTGAGGTGTCCTTTGGTGCAGAGGGCGATGCTCAAAACTACAGCATCATCGATGAGATTGCTGGCCGCGCATTGCGCACCGGCGCCAAAGTAATGGCAGTGCGCAAAGATGATATTCCAGGTCATCAGCAGCTTGCTGCTATTTTGCGCTACCCCATCTAAACTATAACCGCTGTTGGCCTGCTTAATGAGCGGGCCAACAGCAACGCTATAGCGTTTTATCTAATCCAAACCTCTTTTTCAAAATCCTGTCCAGCACTTTTAACGGCAAGAGACGCCGTAACAAAGGCAGGGCCGTGCTGCCACTGCCAATACGCGTTTCGGCTTTTGGGTTTGCTTCTTCAATGGCTGCCACCATTTGCTTAACGAATGCTGCTGTGGAAGTGCTGTTTTGTTGCGAGGCATTAGCGCGCGCTTCGATAAAGGGCTTTAGCGGTTGGTACACAGAGTTTTCAGGCAGGGTTGCTAATAA
>DAHVSB010000030.1 GCA_027324795.1 Alcanivoracaceae bacterium | reverse complement strand
AAGGTACAGAGAACATTTCTTTACGGCCGTACAGGCGTGGCGTCATTACATAGATTGAACCCATGGTAATCATGGCTACCCAACCAAGCGCACCTGCGTGCACGTGGCCAACGGTCCAGTCAGTGTTGTGGCTTAAAGCGTTAACGGTCTTAATGGACATCATGGGGCCTTCAAAGGTGCTCATACCGTAGAAGGACAATGCCACAATTAAGAAACGAATGATGGGGTCGGTTCTGAGCTTATCCCAAGCACCAGAGAGCGTCATCATACCGTTAATCATACCACCCCAGCTGGGCGCGAAGAGAACGATGGAGAACACCATACCCACAGACTGCACCCAGTCAGGCAAGGCAGAGTAGTGCAAGTGGTGAGGACCAGCCCACATGTAAAGGCCAATCAAGGCCCAGAAGTGCACAATGGACAAGCGGTAAGAATACACAGGACGCTGTGCCTGAACGGGCACATAGTAGTACATCATGCCAAGGAAACCCGCAGTGAGGAAGAAACCTACCGCGTTATGGCCGTACCACCACTGCACCATGGCATCAATGGCGCCAGAGTATGCAGAATAAGACTTGGTGAGCGATACAGGAATCGCTGCACTATTAAACACATGCAATAGCGCAATGGTGAGAATAAAGGCACCGTAGAACCAGTTCGCCACATAAATATGGCTAGTACGACGGCGGGCGATAGTAAAGAAGAACACGATGGCGTAGCAGATCCACACCACTGCAAGCAGCAGGTCGATGGGCCACTCAAGTTCTGCGTATTCTTTACTACTGGTATACCCCATAGGCAAGGATATTACCGCCAACAACAGTACCAACTGATAGCCCCAAAACACAAAAGAAGCTAGCTTTGGAAAAGCTAACGCTGTGTGTGACGTACGCTGTACCACGTAAAGCGATGTACCAATCAGGGCACTACCCCCGAAGGCGAAAATCACTCCGTTGGTGTGCAACGGACGTAAACGGCCATAGCTAAGCCATGGAATATCAAAGTTCAAGGCAGGCCAAGCAAGCTGTGCGGCGATCCAAACACCCACAAGCATGCCCACGACTCCCCAGAAAACGGTCATTACGGTAAACTGACGAACTACTTTGTAGTTGTAATCCACCGATGCTGTGCTGTCTTGCATCATCTCGTCCTTCAGTAAGTTTCGTGCTTTGCGATTGGCCCCAAGCAAAAATCTGCCCAAGAGCCAGTTGTGTGTGATTATAGCGAGTAGAGCCTCGGAACACCCTAGCCTATCCCCTCAACAATAACCACCAAGGTGAAAGCGGTGAATACTAGCATGATTTAGTGAAAATGCTCGTATCGTTTTCAATCTAACAGTTAATCATCAAATCTTATTGACTTGGGTCAACCCACTGCGCCCAAAGCTCGCCATCACGTACTTCATGGGGAACTAATATAAGTGACTCCCCCTGACATGGTCCCGATACACACACACCGGATTCTACCTCAAACAAAGCGCCGTGATTTATGCATTCAATGAAATGGCCATCGCCATCCAAAAACTGATCGGGCATGAAGTTTAATGGAATTCCCAAGTGGGGACACCAATTCACATAAGTGTAAAGCTCGCCATCGCGGCGCACTGCAAATAAGGTGCCTTCTTCTAGCGTAAACTCTTTTGCTTCACCCTCAAGAATGCTGTCTGCTGGGCCTAAACGCTGCATTGTCTATTCCTCAAAAAATTGCTGCTTAAGTGCTCGATATTGCTTTGCTGTAAGGCGTGGACCAAAGTCTTTTACTACCTCAGCAGCGGCGTGGCACGCAAAAGGACCTGCCTCCGCAAAACCCTTACCCTGGCTTAGTGCATACAGAAATGCCCCGGCAAAAAGATCGCCAGCGCCCGTGGTATCCACCGCTCTCACTTTGACTCCATCAAACTCGTATAGCTGCTCTCCGTCCCATGCAATAGCGCCAGCCGGGCCTCGAGTAATAACCACCTGCTTGCTATAGCGTTTTAATGCATCAAGCGCTTCCGCAAGGCCTTCGGTTTCAGTAAAGAGCTTGGCTTCTTCTTCGTTACAAAACAGCAAGTCCACACCTTTGCCAATCACTTCTTTTAGCCCGTCGCGAAAAAACTGGGCCATGGCTGGATCAGAAAAAGTTAACGACACCTTGGTGTTGTTGGCACGAGCAAGCTCGCGCAGGCGCACTGCCGCAGGGCGCGCAGTGGCTGACGTCACAAGATAACCCTCAATATAAACATAGTCACTTGCTTTGATGGCATCTTCATCTAAGTCGTCCACAGACACATCTTCGGCAATGCCCAGATAGGTATACATGGTCCGCTCTGCGTCTGGAGTTACCATCACCACGCAAGTGCCACTAACCCCCTTTGGTCGCTGGGCCGACATATTAGTATCGACACCCGCAGCTTGAATATCTTGTACATAAAACTGCCCTGTTTCATCATCAGCTACTCTGCAAGAGAAAAAACACTTGGCGCCAAAATAACTAGCAGCTATGGCGGTGTTTGCGGCGGAACCACCACTGGCGCGCTCCTGCGGTGGCTGTTGGCAGCGCAACGCCTCAAGCAAAGCACCCTGCTGCTCTTGATCTACTAAAGTCATGATGCCTTTAGTGATTCCCATATCGGCTAAAAAACTATTTTCAACTTCAACTTCAGTATCCACCAAAGCATTGCCGATGGCATAAATGTGATAGTGCGGCTGACTCATTTGTGTAATCCTTTGTGAAAGGGCGCACTATTATGGCCATCTGGTGTAGTCTTGCAAAATTTATGGAGAGAAAGTGGTAAAATCAGGTAATGGCAAAAAAGTCGAAGCAAACAAAAAAATCGTCTCCGCGCAAAAAAAGCGCCCGCAAAGGCATTAAGAAAATCCTACTACTGGGTGTCGCGATCCTGCTTTTAGCTGCAGCGGCAACCCTTTTGTGGCTTGATAATCTTGTTCAAAAACGCTTTGACAGCCACCAGTGGGAGCTACCTGCACGCGTTTTCGCAAGCCCAGTGGAACTTTATCAAGGCCGCGCATTATCCCTTGCTCACCTCAAACAGCTCCTGCAGTACATGCATTATCGGCCCGAGGCCAACGCTGCATCACCGGGCTCCTATGCCCAGCAAGGTAATACTCTCACACTTCACACCCGCGGCTTCCGCGATAGTGATGGCGGCGAAATTGCTCAGCGCATCCGCCTACGCATTGCCAACGACACCATCGCCGAATTAAGCGGTATGGACCGTCCGCTGTCTATTGCACGATTAGAACCTTTGCACGTGGGCAGTATTCATCCTGGCCATGGCCAAGATCGCGTGCTAGTTCGATTAGAACAAACACCCCCACTGCTTACTCAAATGCTTATCGCCGTAGAGGATCGACAGTTTTATCGCCACCACGGCATTTCTCTTCGTGGCTTAACCCGTGCTATGGCCGCCAATATTCGTAGTGGCAGCTTCCGCCAAGGTGGCAGCACCATCACACAGCAGCTAGTAAAAAACTTTTGGCTTACCCGCGATCGCACCTTATCGCGCAAGCTCCTAGAGCTGCCCATGGCGGTATTGCTTGAGCAGCATTACGACAAAGATCAAATCCTGGAAACTTACCTCAATGAAGTATACCTCGGCCAAGATGGTGGGCGAGCGATACACGGTATGGGACTAGCTGCTTTATTTTACTTTGGCCAACCGCTAGAAGAATTAGCGCCGCAACATCTGGCCTTGTTAGTTGGCATGCTCAAAGGGCCAGGCCTTTACAACCCCCACCGTTTCCCCGAGCGCGCCTTGCAACGCCGCAACGTAGTGCTGGATGTGGCCGAAAATGCTGGTGTGCTAAGCCCAGAAGTTGCAGAAAAAGCCCGCAACGCCAAACTAGAAGTAGTTGCCAAGGGAGATAGCACCCTTTATGCCTTCCCCGATTTTGTTGACTTGGTGCGCCGCCAACTGGCTCGCGACTATCCCGCTGACGTATTATCCGGCGAAGGCCTGGTGATTCATTCCACCCTCGATGTGCTCGCCCAGCTTGCCGCAGAAGATGCTGTGGCCTCTGTTCTCTCGCAGCGTGACCCTAAGGGTGAACAACAATTAGAAGCGAGTGTGATTCTTACCGCTCCCGATCAAGGGGACGTGCTTGCCATTGTGGGTAGTCGCAATCCCCGCTTTGTGGGTTTTAATCGGGCGCTTGACGCTCACCGCCCCATTGGCTCCTTAATCAAACCCATGGTGCTGCTTACAGCATTACAGCAGCCCAACAAGTACCACCTTGCCTCACTCGTGGAGGACGAGCCCATCACTGTGACTTTACCCCAAGGGAAAACATGGACGCCAAACAACGTGGATAACAAGTCCCTTGGCCCCATTACGCTAACAGAGATGCTGGCCAAATCGCGCAACCAAGCGACTGTACAACTGGGTATGGAAGTGGGTCCTGAGGCGGTTATTGCAACGCTTTACACCCTTGGGTTGCGTAAAAAACTAGGCGGCAACCCAAGCCTCTTGCTCGGCAGCGTAGACCTAACCCCTTTCTCGGTGGCATCGATTTACCAGCCCCTTGCCACAGGCGGTTTCCAAACAGCCCTGCGCAGCATTACCGATGTGCTTGATCATCAGGGTAATCCCATTGCACGCTACCCTGTGCAACCGCAATCTGTTATCGAGTCAGATACAGTATTTTTGGTGCAATGGGCGATGCAAAAAGTAATCACCGAGGGAACCGGTCGCAGCGCCTTGGCACGCCTACCGGCTAATCTTCGTGTGGCGGGTAAAACAGGCACTTCCGGCGAATACCGCGATGCATGGTTCGCAGGCTTTAGCGAAAATCATTTAGCAGTGGTATGGGTCGGCCGCGATGACAATCAGCCCGCAGGTGTGTCTGGCTCTAATGTGGCCCTGCCTATTTGGGCGGATTTAATGGCTTCTCTTCCTCAGCGCTCTTTACGTGAAAGCTTTCCCAATACAGTGGAAACCGTATGGTGGGATTCCCAACAACACCAATTGTTTGAAAACCCATGCAAAGATGCCGTGCCTTTTCCTGTATTATTAGCGTCTTTAGAAACCATTGAATTTAGCCAATGCCGCTTATTTAATCGCGCACCAAAAGCGGACTTCGATCAACCTGAAAAACGAGGAATACGAGGGTGGTTCAAAAATCGCTTCGGCAGATAGTTATTACCAGCATTGTTACTTTGTGCCTATTATTTTCTGGCTGTGCCACTGGCCCCAATTTAGGTTCCCGCGCTATTGAAACAATGGATGAACCGGTAACTATTGCCACTGACTCCCCCGCCTACAGCCTGCTTCAACAAGCAAAACAGGCGCGACAACAGGGGCAAAACGCAGCAGCAGGACGCCTATTAGAACGTGCTATTACAGTATCTCAGGCCAACGAAGCTGCCATTTTATATCGCGAATTTGGTGAGCTACGCCTCGCTGAAGGCCAAGCCCGTAACGCAGAAGGCATGTTCATGCGCGCATTGCGTGACGCACCAGCCAATCGCAGCTGGCAAGTTGAAATTTGGCAGCTTATCCAGCGCTCACGCGAGCAACAAGGCAACCCATCAGGCGCGGCGGCAGCTGCAGAACGCGTCAAACAGTTACAGGGTTTAATTGATTCATAATACCACTGGAATTTCTTTTACCAGTGCAATCTCTTGGGCGCTAATTTCTGCCTTAAGCGCCCTCACCTCCACACCAGCTTGAGCCGCTTCACGCAACAAGCGGGCATACTCTGCATCAATGTGGTCTGCGGGGCGCACTTCTTTGGCCCCCGTGTGCTGAACGCAGTACAACAATACCGCTTGGCCGCCCTCACGCACAATGTCAGCTAAAGTCTGCAAGTGTTTGTGGCCACGCGTCGTCACTGCATCTGGAAAATACATGACTCCGGAATCAGGCTCGTTAGCAGCAGGCCCCAAGGTGACGTTTTTAACTTCCAAAAAAACAGGGCTCTGATCGCCTAGCGTAAAATCAATACGACTATCCCCCCACTTGACTTCCCGCTTCACAGCAAGCCCCTCATATCCTTTGAGCAACCCCGCCTGCAACGCCTCTTCCACCAGCGCATTAGCTCTGTGGGTATTAATTCCCGCCCACTGCCCATGGGCCACCTGCACCGCCTCCCAAGTATGGCGCAACTTGCGCTTTGGGTTATGGCTATCCGAGAAAAGCACCGCGGCTCCCTCGTTTAAGCAATTCATCATCGAGCCTGTGTTTGGGCAGTGAATTGTTATTTCATCGCCCTGTGCGGTTACCACATCCGCCATAAAACGCTTATAGCGCTTGACCAAACGCCCCTCAATTAAGGGTTCAGAAAACTTCATTTTGACTCCAAAAAATGTTGAATCCGCGCCACAGCTTCACGGAGACGAGGCAGTGGCACAGTATATGCAATACGAACAAACTCATGGGCATTGTGATGCTGGCCAAAATCGATACCTGGGGTTAGCGCAACCCCAGTTGCCGCTAGCAATTGCTCACAAAAGCTAAAGCTATCACTCACCGTCTTGCCAATGTGCACGTAGAGGTAAAAAGCCCCTTCAGGGGAACCGGTAATGTGCCAGCCTAACGATGGTAGCTCTTGCATTAAGTATTCTCGCCTTTCAAGCAGCTCTGTCTGCCGCATTTCAAGCTCTTGCTGCACTTGAGGTGTAAAAGCAGCCAGGGCTGCGTGTTGAGATACTGTGGCCGGAGCTAAGAAAAAATTTTGTGCCATGCGCTCCACATCTTCAATCATGTGTGCCGGCGTTACTAACCAGCCTAAACGCCAACCCGTCATGCCAAAGTATTTGCTAAAACTATTAATAACTATAATGCCATCATCAATACTTAAAGCACTCCACGGCGCCTGCACAGACAGGCCCTGATATATTTCATCCACGATAACAAAGCCGCTCTGGGATTTAACCCACTGCGCAATGGCCGCAAGCTCCTGACGCTCAAGCACTGAGCCCGTGGGATTGTCCGGTGACGCTAAAATTAAACCGCGAGTATTAGAACGCCAAGCTGCTTGTACCTCTTTTAATGTAATGGCCCAATCCTTATCGTGATGCCGAATTAACGGTTGAGGCTCAGCGCTTACTAGCTCTACAAAATGGCGATTGCAAGGGTACCCTGGGTCTGTCACCAAGACCCCATCACCAGGCCCCACCAGTGCGGCTAATGCTAACTGTAATGCACCTGAACCACCTGGGGTAAGCGCAATGTGCTGCCAAGGTACAACAACATTTAAGCGCTGCTGATAATACTGAGCGATTGCTTGGCGTAGCTCATCCAGCCCTAGCGCAGAGGTATATCGCGTTCGCCCTGCTGCCAGTGCATCCTGTCCCGCCAAAACAATCTCCTGCGGCGTAGGAAAATCAGGTTCGCCAATGCCCAGGTGAATAACATCCATCCCCTGTTCTGCTAGCTCTGCAGCTTGACGCACCAAACTCATCACATGAAACGGTGCGATGCGCTGGCAGCGCTTCGCCCGAGGAAATTGATTTTTCAAGATAAACCTCTCTTTTAAATCCACGCCCACAATGAAAAATTAATTTTGCATTGCAGCTCTTTAAAAAAGCCAAAAAGCCTCTATATACGGACCTTGGCACAAATCAGCAAAATAGCGATTGCGCCATATAGCAGTTAATTCCCAATGTGTTAGCATTGGCTAGTACCAGTATTGCAAAACGCATTGTTTGGCATTGATATTTCGGTTAATTCATAACAACAATTATTAAGCTCCATCTCTCCCTCAAGAGTGATGGAACCGAATAAACACAGAAAGTGAACATAGCGATGACGACCTCAAAAGATAAAAACACACTCATCCATGGCATTCCTCCTTACCAACCGCAAGATGGCGAGGAATACATGAACGAGCAACAATATGAGCACTTCCGTCAAATTTTATTGGCTTGGCGCCAAGAATTAATGGAAGAGGCTGGACGTACCGTCACACACCTACAGGATGAGGCCGCCAACTTACCTGATCCTGCAGATAGAGCAACCCAAGAAGAGGAGTTCGCCCTAGAACTACGCACTCGCGACCGCGAGCGTAAACTACTAAAACGTATTGAATCCACCATCGAAAAAATTGACAGTGGAGACTACGGCTTCTGCGACACTTGCGGCATCGAAATTGGCCTGCGCCGTTTAGAAGCCCGCCCAACAGCAGAACTTTGCATCGATTGCAAAGAGCTAGCAGAAATCAAAGAGAAGCAAGTCGCTGGCTAACAAACTAAGCGCCATCGCCCCGATGGCGCATTTTGTTGCAGCAGTGATCTAGGAATCCTAATGCAACTTGACCGTGTGCTCACTTTTATCGTGCTCAGCGCTTTTTTCCTATCACCAGTGCTCATGAGCTGGTGGGAAGAAGCCGAACACCTCTGGTATCGTCCCTATCTTATCTGGCTGTTTATTATCGTCGCCACCGCTTGGGCTAACCATCGCAGAGAGCACCATGACATTTAGCTTCCTCAGCGTACTATTTATTGCCTGTGCTTATTTATTGCTACTTTTTGTCGTGGCTTGGCTTGCAGACTCAGGCATCATCCCTGTAAAAATACGTCGCCACCCGCTTATTTACACGCTTTCCATGGGGGTTTATGCAAGCGCTTGGGCTATTTACGGCAGCCTCGCTTATGCTCAACAATATGGCTACGGCTTTCTCTCCTACTACTTAGGGATTTCTGGTGTTTTCTTTCTTGCTCCTCTTTTGCTTACCCCCCTTCTCAGGCTCACAAGCACGCATCAACTCAGCTCTTTAGCTGATGTATTTTCATTTCGCTACCGCAGCCCTCTCGCAGGCTCTACCACAGCCTTGCTCATGCTCGCTAGCATGCTGCCTTTACTGGCACTGCAAATCCAAGCGGTGGCGCAATCCTTGCGTTTACTCACCCTAGAAAGCGACCCTGAAAAACTGGCCTTCTGGTTCTGCGCGCTCATAACCCTGTTTGCCATTTTATTTGGCGCGCGCCATGTTTCATTGCGAGAGAAGCACGAAGGTTTGGTTATCGCTATTGCAGCAGAATCGCTGTTTAAACTCATTGCATTAGGGACCTTGGCTGTACTTGGCATCAAGCAAGTTTTTGGTGACTTTAGCCACTTACAACAGTGGCTCGCCGCCAACCCAGAACAAGTGACTCATCTCTATGCACCCCTTGTGGATGGCGCATGGCACTCCATGATTTTGGCCTTTTTTATAGCTGCCATCTTAATGCCCCACACATTCCATATGGCTTTTACTGAAAACATCAACCCTAAAGCTATCAAAACTGCGAGCTGGGGCGTGCCACTACTAATGCTCTTATTGGCGTTGTGTGTTCCCTTAATCTTATTTGCCGGTAACGCCGCGGGCGTGCAAGTGGAAGCCGATTATTACCCCTTAGCGGTGGGCGCACTGCATAGCCCACAAGGTGCTTTTCTGGCTTACACCGCCGGCTTAGCAGGGGCTAGTGGCATGTTGATTGTAACGACGCTGGCGCTTTCCTCCATGCTGCTAAACCATTGGGTATTGCCTGCTCGCAGCCGGCGTCTCGATAAGCGGTTAAACATCTGGCTGCTATGGGCTCGACGCGTGCTCATTGCCGGCATCTTAGTTCTTGCCTATTTGTTTTATCTTGCCGTGGGTGAAAAGCACAGTTTAATGGAGCTAGGCGTGTTAGCGTTTATCGCCACTTTGCAGTTTACGCCTGGCCTACTTTCCACTCTTTATTGGCAAGAGGGCAACCGTTTTGGATTTTTCGCAGGGTTATTTACAGGGTTTTTTATTTGGTTTGTAGCGCTGTTTATCCCTATGATTTGGCCAGAGATTGAGCTTAATAACGCGCTTGCCTGGCTGCACCCTGAAGGCGCAAGCGCTATTGACCAATGGCACAAAGTCGCCACTATCACAGTGGTGGCCAACACTTTTATCTTTGCCCTTGTCTCCATGCTAACGCCCACCTCCCGCGCAGAGAAAAGTGCTGCCGAAGCCTGCACCGCCAACAGCCTCAAGCGCCCCATGCGTCTAAGCTTGGTGGCTAAAAACACCGTTGAAATCCAAAACGCCTTGGCCGCGGCCCTAGGTGAAGAAACAGCTCACAGAGAAGTCGAACTAGCCCTCAGCATCCTCGGCTTCCATTTTACCGAAGACCGCCCTTACGCCTTGCGCCGCCTACGTGATCAGTTAGAAACAAACCTTTCTGGCTTACTTGGCCCCACAGTTGCCCACGACATTATCGAAAAGCATCTTCCTTATTTACCAGAACAGGGCGAACACACAGGCGATGATTTTCAATTTATTGAAACCCGCATTGAGCTATATCGCGACCGGTTATCGGGCTTAGCTGCGGAATTAGATAGCTTGCGACGCTTCCACCGACAAACCTTATTAGAGCTGCCCATGGGGGTGGTTTCCTTAGCTGCAGACGGTGAAATCATTGGTTGGAACCATGCCATGGAACAGCTCACTAACATTGCTGCTAGCGATACCATTGGCTCTCGCTTGAGCACTTTACCAATGCCATGGCAAGCATTGCTTCATGACTTTGCGCTTGGCGAAGAGCTGCGCTCACACCAAGTGGAAGTGCAGCTCAATGGTGGCACACGTTGGTTTAACCTTCACAAGTCCACCATCCACAATGATGAAGGCATTAATCATCTAGATGGGCAAGTTATTGTTATGGAAGACAGTACCGAAATTTATAGCCTCGAAACGCGCCTAAACCACAGTGAACGCCTAGCTTCCATTGGGCGTTTAGCCGCTGGCGTCGCGCATGAAATTGGCAACCCCGTTACTGCCATCGCCTGTTTAGCGCAAAACTTGCAGCACGAAGAGTCTCTCCAAGAAATGCAGCAATCTGCCGAACATATCATTACGCAAACGCAGCGCATTAGTCGTATCGTGGATTCTCTTGTGACCTACAGTCACAGCGGCAAAGCACAAGCTGTGATGCAATCCCCTGTATCACTTTATAATACAGCTCAAGAAGCCATTGAGTTATTGCAACTCAGCCCCAATCGCCAACAGTTCCACTTTCGCAATCTTTGCCACCCTGAACACCTAGTGAAAGGCGATTCACAAAAGCTCTTGCAGGTTTTTGTTAACTTATTAAATAATGCTGCTGATGCTAGCGTCCACGGGCAAACTATCACAGTGCGCACGGAAGAAAAGCATGAAACAATCGACATCATCGTGGAGGACGAAGGCCAAGGCATACCGCCTCATTTACTCGATGTGCTTTTTGAGCCATTTGTTACCAGCAAAACAGCTGGCCGCGGTACAGGGCTTGGCCTAGCACTGGTTTATAGTATTATTGAGGACCACTTTGGAAGCATTCGTGCCGAAAGCCCCACGCGCAACAATTCAGGTACACGCTTTATCATTACGTTGCCGCGCTTTCGCATACCCCAAAGCGAGCTAGCATAAAAATTCAACCAAGGTCGTAATATGAGTCAAATTTTAATAGTTGAAGATGAGCCTATTATTCGTGGCGCGCTACGTAAATTATTAGAGCGCCATGACCATCAAGTAACAGAAGCGGGCTCTGTTGAAGAGGCGGTAAAAAACAACCTCAACGAATTTGACTTAATTATTAGCGATCTCCGCTTACCAGGTGCGCCTGGTAGCGATTTAGTTAAAGCAGCTGCCCCTGCCCCCGTGCTTATTATGACTAGCTACGCCAGCTTACGCTCCGCTGTAGACATCATGCGTGATGGTGCTGTGGATTATATTCCCAAGCCCTTCGACCACAACGAAATGGTTAGCACTGTACAGCGCATCTTGGCCACGGGGAAACGCCCCCTAGCGGCCGCGCCTACGCCACAACTGCCTGCCAACAAACAAGAAGCCCCAGAAAAAGTGTTACAGGTAGGCTCTTCACAAGCGATACAAGCCTTGCTTGCACAAGCCGAGCGTGTGGCAAAAACTGATATTCCTGTACTCATTCAGGGTGAAGCGAGTACAGGCAAACAACATTTAGCCAAATATATCCACCAGCTTAGCCACCGCAAAAGTGAAGAGTTCTTGGTACTAAATTGCGCCACACTTCCTGGATCTGAGCAAGAACTGGAAATGTTTGGCGGCGAAGCCAGCCATTTAACTGGCCTGCTAGAAGACAAGGCCGGGCTAATTGCTCAAGCCAACAAAGGCACATTGGTGCTCGCTGAAATTGAAAGCCTGAGCGATGCTGCTCAAGGGCGATTATTGCGCTTATTAGACGACAGCACCCTAGCCCCCATGGGAGGTGCACAGCGCACACAAGTGGATGTGCGCATTATTGCCACCAGCAACCAGGACTTACACAACCTTGTGGCGCAACATAAGTTCCGCCAAGATTTGCTGTATCGTCTTAATGTTGTGCCCTTACATATGCCACCACTACGCCAGCGTGGCGATGATATCTTGTTATTTGCAGAAGAGTTTTTAGCGCAATCTACCCAGCGCCATCACCGCGAAGCCATGACACTGCTACCCGATGCTCAAAAAGCACTACGCGAACACACATGGCCTGGCAATCTACAAGAACTAGAAAACGCCATCGAACGCGCTGTTATTCTTAGCGAAGACACCAATATTAGCGCTGAAGACCTCGCACTTCCTGCACAAGCACCGGAAGAAAAAGCGGCAAGTACAAGCAGCGCCGGCGCTGAACCCGTGGAAGAAATGAGTCTCGAAGATTATTTCACCCGCTTTGTGTTAGAAAACCAAGACACAATGACAGAGACAGAACTTGCACAAAAGCTTGGGATCAGCCGTAAAAACCTATGGGAACGCCGCCAGCGCTTAGGCATTCCGCGCAATCGTAATAATTAGGCTTGAGTTTTTCTCAGTAACTTGCCTACAAGAAAACACTCAAATCACTGTTACCTTTCACCACAAAACGGGTAACACACGCACACAAGAAAAAATGAACTTTTTTCGGCCACTCTCAAACAGCGCTACAACCCATTGTTTTTGCTGGAATTTATAAAAAATTGCAAAGATGGCGGCAAAGCGCCACTATTTAGTTGTCGCCACCAAACAATAACAACAAGGCGAGAAGGCTCACAAAGCAAAAGAATAATAATTTCATGAGCCAATGCATAAGACATCATGGGAATGATAGTCAGAACGAAGCAGAGAAAATAAAAACAAACAATAACAATAACAGAATCAGCGCAAACTATAAGGGGTCACTGGAGACAGTGGCCCTTTTTTATTGCGTCTTATCTGAGCAAATAAGTGCTTAGCCTCGCTATTCAAGGTAATATACAAGCTTTAATTTAACAGCGGTATCCACTTGCCCACATGAAACAAACCTCAAACACCGTATTACAGTGGTTAAAGCAGCCTTATACGGTTATCTTAAATTTTTTACAGCAGCTTAGTAGGACAAACAAAATTTCTGTTACACAGGCCACCATCATCCCGCGCGAAGACCACCCCATTTCACGCAAGATTATTAGCCGCTCCGCCTTAGATGTACTCTACGGCTTGAAAGACGCCGGCTACGAGGCTTACCTAGTGGGTGGATGCCTACGTGACGCGCTGACAGGTACCGCTCCGAAAGATTTCGATGTGGTGACCAATGCCAAACCTGAAGAAATCCAGCGCACTTTTCGACGCGCGCGCATTATTGGCCGCCGATTTCGTTTAGTGCACGTGTACTTTGGCCGCGACGTCATAGAAGTTGCCACTTTCCGCTCTAACGCGGAAGACGCAGACACCAAACGCTTAGTACAGAGCAAAAGCGGCCAATTATTGCGTGATAACGTTTTCGGCACCATCGAAGAAGATGCTCAACGCCGAGACTTCACCATTAACGCCCTGTATTACAATATCGCCAACTTCGCTTTATACGATTTCGCCAATGCTCTCCAAGACATTAAAGCACGGACTGTGCGATTAATTGGCGACCCAGAAACACGCTACCGCGAAGACCCCGTGCGCATGTTGCGAGCTATCCGCTTTGCGGCCAAGTTAGACTTTTCCATTGAACGCAATACCGCTGCTGCGATTAAGCCCCTCGCACATCTATTAAAAGAAGTTCCTCCCGCGCGTTTGTTCGACGAGTGCAACAAGCTTTTTCTAAGCGGGCATGGCGAAAAAACTTTTCATTTATTAGATGAATACCGCCTGCTTATCCAGCTGTTCCCAACGGCTTACCGATATCTAGACCGCTCGCCTTCGCACTACGCTCTCTTGGGCCACGCGCTACAAAACACAGACAAGCGCATTACTGATGGCCGGCCTGTTACTCCTGCGTTTTTGCTGGCGGTATTTTTGTGGCCACAGGTGGTGGAGCAGCAGAGGGCAAAAATCACAGGTGGCATGCCGCCTGTGGTGGCGATGACACAAGCCGCTAGCGAAGCCATTAGTGAACAAGTGAAAACCGTGGCTATTCCTAAGCGTTTTAGCTTAATGATGCGAGAAATTTGGGAGCTCCAAGAGCGTCTACCAAGACGACACGGCCAACGTGCTGCTCGCCTTGTGACACACCCGCGCTTCCGTGCCGCTTACGACTTCTTACTCCTGCGCGAAGAAGCAGGCGAAATTCCTCCAGGCCTAGGCCAGTGGTGGACGGATTACCAAGAAGCGAACCCAAAACAACGGGACGCCATGGTAAAGGCTCTTAATGTTCGCGACAGCAAACGCGCACCACGGCGCCGCCCCCGCAGGAAAAAGTCTAACCATGCAAAGCCATAACGTTTACATCGGCCTAGGCAGCAATCTCGATAACCCAACACAACAAGTTATCGACGGCATCAACGCATTGGCCGCACTTCGCGAAACACAGTTGCTGGCAACATCGAGCCTCTATGCCAGTGCGCCCATAGGCCCGCAGGACCAACCGCCTTTCATCAATGCTGTGGCGCTAATTAAAACAGCGCTTACTCCTATTGCGCTACTTGACGCCCTTCAAGCTTTGGAACAAGATGCAGGCCGCGTGCGTAAACGTCACTGGGGAGAGCGCACTCTGGACCTGGATATTTTATTGTTTGGCGAACAAACTATTGAGCACCCAAGGCTCAAAGTTCCACACCCTTTTATGTGCGAAAGGCGTTTTGTATTAGAGCCCTTACTAGAAGTATCTCCACACGCCCATTTGCCTAACGGCACGGCACTATCCCAAGTTCTACCCAAAACACTAACGCAAGAGATTTGGCATCATTGCACGCTAGCGCTAGATTCCCTAGGCTCAGTTGCGCCACAATAATTGTGTTTTTTTAATGTCAGGTGCATTTACATCTATTAGCACAAGTTACAACGAGGTTTTTCTTATGAAAGTAACGGTTCGCACATTACAGCAGTGCAAAGAAGAAGGGCGTAAATTCTCTTCTATCACAGCGTACGACGCCACCTTTGCGCATCTTGCTAGCAAAGCAGGAATAGATGTTATTTTAATTGGCGACTCCCTTGGCATGGTGCTGCAAGGTCACGACAGCACGCTACCCGTTACTCTCGAAGATATGGCCTACCATACTGCTTGTGTGGCAAGGGGTAACCAAGGCAGCCTCATCATGGCGGACTTGCCTTTCCTTACTGCCGCCACCACAGAACGCGCCCTTGATGCCAGCCATAAGCTCATGGCTGCAGGCGCCAATATGGTCAAAATCGAAGGCGGCGCTTGGCTTGCGGATACGGTTACCCTGCTTAAACGCAACGGTGTGCCTGTTTGTGTGCACATGGGGCTAACCCCACAAGCTGTTAATGCTTTTGGCGGTTACCGCGTGCAAGGGCGCGACGAAGACGCCGCAGAGCAGCTCATTAAAGATGCCCAAGTACTAGAGGCGGCAGGCGCTGACATTCTTTTACTTGAGTGCGTCCCTCGCGAAGTGGCCACCAAACTAACGCAAACTGTTACCGTTCCCGTGATTGGGATTGGCGCAGGCCCCGAGTGCGACGGCCAAGTGCTTGTTATGCACGATGCCCTCGGCTTTACCCAAGGCAAAGTAGCACGCTTTGTGCGCAACTTTATGCTGAATGGCAATGGCGATGTGCTCCAAGCCTTACAAGCTTACGACGCAGCAGTAAAAGACGGGTCTTTCCCTGCGCCTGAGCACTGTTTTTAATTACCGAAGCAACCTATGAAAACCGTACACACCATCCAAGACGTTAGAAACCAAGTGCGCCAATGGCGCCAAGAAAGCTTAACGGTGGGCCTGGTGCCCACCATGGGCAACCTACATGCAGGCCATATGAGCCTAGTAAAAACGGCCAAGCAACACAGCGACAAAGTGGTTGTTAGCGTATTTGTGAACCCCACCCAGTTTGGTCCTAACGAAGATTTCGACACCTATCCGCGCACCTTAGAGCAAGATGCCGACTTGCTCACCCAGCATGATGCAGATTTGCTATTTGCGCCCTCAGTAGCCGAGATGTACCCCCAGGAAACTTTCACCTGGGTGGATGTAGAGCATTTAGGCGACCGCTTGTGCGGTGCCAAGCGCCCTGGGCACTTCCGTGGTGTTACTACTGTGGTTAGCAAGCTGCTGCATATAGCCATGCCTGATCACGCCTATTTTGGTGAAAAAGATTACCAACAACTCGCCGTATTGCGGCGCATGGTTGAAGACCAGCTTTTTGCCACTGCTGTGATCGGCGTGCCCACAGAACGCGATGCTTCAGGGCTAGCGCTCAGTTCGCGCAACGGCTACCTCAGCGAGGCCGATAAAGAGCAAGCCCTCACCATTTACCGCACCCTAACCCAAGCACGCCAAGCCATTGAGGCAGGCGAACGCGACTACGCCGAACTTTGCCAACAGAGCACAGAGCGACTCGAACAAGCTGGCTTAACAGTAGATTATTTTGAAATCGTCGATGCCAACACCCTAGCGCCAGCCCAAAAGAACACAGCAGCTTTACGTATCCTTACAGCTGCTTTTTTAGGCACCACACGATTGATTGACAATGTGGGCACCATATTTGTAGATATTTAACCATTAAGGCATACTTAACCGCCGTTTATGAAGCGAAAAGCTGAGTTGCGGCATGCAGCTGACTTTTCAGTCATTAGCCGCCATTTATGTGGGGCAGAATTAAGAGGTAAACACCATGCAGTGCACTATGCTTAAAGCCAAATTGCACCAAGCACGCGTCACACATGCAGAGTTAGAGTACGAAGGCTCTTGCGCTATTGACGGCAACTTGCTTGATATGTCTGGCATTTTAGAATTTGAGCAAATCCAGATTTATAACATTGAGAACGGCAAGCGTTTTACAACCTACGCCATTCGTGCAGAAGAAGGCTCTGGCATCATCTCTGTCAATGGCGCTGCCGCACACAGAGCCAAGCCTGGCGATCGTGTTATTATTTGTGCTTACGCCAACTACGACACCAGTGAGCTAGCAAGCTACAAGCCACGCCTAATTTATCTTGCCGACGGCAACGCCGTAAAAGGCAGCAGCAACGCAATTCCTGTGCAAGTCGCCTAAGCCTTTGATAGAACTTAACACCGCCGACTTGTTGCGGTGTTAAGTTTTCCCTTATCCTATACTCACTTCTTAATATTTCGCAGCTTCGGCTGCTTTTTGCGTTTAAGTACCAGTAAGAAATTATTCACTCACTGCAATAATAGGGGAACCCAATGCCCGACCTTTATGCTCAGACCACAGAACTGTTTACACAAAACCCTTGGATTCAAACCACAGCCGCAGTGGCATTGCTTATTTTCACTGCATTAGTGGCTAACTGGATTACTAAACACATCGCCCTGCAGGTTCTCAGGCGTGCCATCGGCAAAAAGCTAGGCGCGGAAAATCAAAAAACCCTCAATTTGCCTGTGGCATCGCGCTTAGCAAACATAGTACCCGCCATAGTGATTGGTGCAGGCATTCACACCATTCCTCACTTGCCTGAAGCCGCCGTTAAGGTGACTCAAAATGTTGCCTTTGCTTTTATCGCGCTTACAGTGGCTATTGCTGTGGGGCACTTACTTGATTACATCAATATTTTATACTTGCGTCGTCCTGAAAATCACAACCGCCCCATTAAAGGCTACTTACAGCTTGGTAAGCTAGTTATCTATTTAATCGCGAGCATGCTGATTATTTCGGCCCTTATCGACAAAAGCCCTCTGTTACTGCTTTCTGGTTTAGGTGCCATGGCTGCAGTATTAATGTTGATCTTCCAGGACACTATTTTATCTTTGGTGGCGAGTGTACAGATTAGCTCAAACGGCACAGTACGCGTGGGCGACTGGATCGAAATGCCGCAAATGAACGCTGATGGCGATGTGATTGATATTGCTTTGCACACAGTCACCGTTCAAAACTTTGATAAAACCTTAACCGTTTTCCCTACCAAAAACTTAGTGAGCCAACCGTTTAAAAACTGGCGCGGCATGGTGGAATCTGGTGGGCGACGCATCAAGCGCTCTCTGTTAATTGACCAAAACAGCGTGCGTTTTCTAACAGATGAAGAGGTGGAGCGCTTGCGTGGATTCACCATGCTAAATGAATACCTTGGCGCCAAACTCGAAGAAATAGACGCATGGAATAACGACCTCAACGAAGCTGGCAAAGCACCTATTAATAAACGCCGTGTAACCAATATCGGTACCTTTAGAGCCTATGTGGACCAACTGATCAAAAACCACAAACACATTCACAAGGGCATGTCCGCCATGGTGCGCCAGCTGCAGCCCACGCCCACCGGCTTGCCTCTAGAGCTGTACTGCTTCGCTAACACCACTGCATGGGCCGCTTACGAAGATATCCAATCTGATATTTTTGACCACCTATTGGCCATACTGCCCGAGTTTGGCTTGCGTTTAGTCCAACAACCAACAGGTTCTGACCTTCAAGATTTAGCAAAAGCACTACAAAACTCCCCCATAGCAAGCTAATATCCGCGCCGCAAACTCCTAGCCACACTCAGTGTGGCTAGATTCCTTATTTTCTTTCTGAGGGCCCGAAATGCGGCGCTATTTATCAAATTCTCAGTATTACAGTCTTTCCGTTGGTTTATTCGCCATCACCTCTTATGCCTGGGCTAGCCCAAGCTTAGAAGTGGATGATGCAGAAATTACCGAAGCTAAAAGCTGCCAGCTAGAAGCTTGGGCTGAATATGGCCGCGGCCGCAATATTCACTGGCTGATGCCAGCGTGTAACCCAACGGGCAACTTAGAGCTTGCTGTGGCCGCTGGTTACGAAGCTTACAAAGAGGACTATGACACCAAAGCCTTTGCCTTTGAGGCAAAAACCATGTTGGCTGAAGAACTTGCCGATTATGTGAGCATTGCTTTTTCTGCTGGCTTTGAGAATTACCGCACTGAGGGTGAGGATGAGCAGGAGTGGTATGTTAATTTGCCGGTGACCACCTTCTTTTCAGAGCGTTTTGCTTGGTACAAAGATATAGGTGCTGTGTACGAAAAGGAGGACAAACACACCACTTTTACTTGGGGCACCGGATTTGAGTTTGGATTAACAGATCGCATCGATTTATACGGGGAAGTGTTCGGCGACTCTAACGAACGCCCTTACTACCAGGTTTTATCGGCGCTATGGCTAAAGCCCGATCAAATACAAGTTTCCTTAGGTTTCGGCGATAAAATCGAAGGCAGCAAAGACGAACGCTTTGTCAGCTTAGGCCTTCATATTATTGATCTTGGCTTATAATCGCGCACAAAAAAGCGCCGCAACCTCACAGGGCTGCGGCGCCTTATCTTACCGACTTACGCTTGCGCTTTAGTCACTTCTTTCATAGAAAGCTTAATACGACCACGCTGGTCCACATCCATCACCAATACTTGAATGATGTCGCCTTCTTTAACGTAATCAGTCACATTTTCCACTCGCTCTTCAGCGATTTGAGAAATATGCAACAAACCTTCGGTACCAGGCAAGATTTCTACAAAGGCACCAAAATCCACTGTGCGAGTGACTTTACCGTTATAGATAACACCAACTTCTGGCTCAGCGGTAATAGCTTCGATACGCGCCACAGCAGCTTCTGCTAGTTCGCGGGTTTCAGCGTATACCTTGATGCTGCCGTCATCTTCGATATCGATGCTAGCGTTAAACTCTTCAGTGAGCGCACGAATGGTCGCGCCACCCTTACCGATAACATCACGGATTTTCTCAGAGTTAATACGCATGGATAGCAAGGTTGGCGCATTTTCTGAAACCTCAGAACGCGGCTCGCTGATGACCTTGTTCATTTCGCCAAGAATATGTAAACGGCCCTCTTTAGCCTGTGCTAATGCCTTATCCATAATCTCTTCGGTGATGCCTTGGATCTTGATGTCCATTTGTAGCGCAGTCACACCATTGGCGGTACCAGCCACTTTAAAGTCCATATCACCAAGATGGTCTTCGTCACCTAGAATATCGGAAAGAATGGCATAGTCATCACCCTCTTTAACCAAACCCATGGCGATACCT
>DAHVSB010000002.1 GCA_027324795.1 Alcanivoracaceae bacterium | reverse complement strand
GCTGGTTTCCGTATCTAGCGCCTTAATTGAAAGGTTGCTGACGTCAAGCTGGTCTTTTTCTAGATCAGCCAATATTGAGGCGTTAAGCGTTACCGCCACTGGATTGGTGGTGAGGCCAGCAAGATTCACATTCAGCACCAGTGGGCTGAGGCGATACTGGTTAGCGTTAAGGTCGGTGTTGACTTTGGTGTCGAGCTTTAAATCAATGCGCGTGTCGTCTTGGTCTTGATAACGCAAGGAAACCAAGAGCGGGAAGTCGTCGGTTAAGCTGACGTCACGGGCTTCTAGCTCAAGCTGTTCGATGGTGATGTCGGTGCCATCGGTGAGGTCTTGGTAACGTAAGCGGCTGTTGGTAATGCTAATGAGTGGAATAGTAACTGGGATATCGAGTTCGGTGTTGGTGTCGTCAACAACTTCTTCTTCATCGTCGGATTCTGGAATTAATGCTTCCCAGTTGGCGCCGTCTTTGGTGTTGATTAAGTTCAGTTCCATGCCGTCGATGCGGATGGCGCCCATTTCAACGCGGCCAGAAAAAAGCGGCAGAATCGCCACGCCCACTTCGAAGTTATCGATGGCGGCGAACAAGGGCTCCTGATCCACAATGCGTGCTTCGGTGCGGCCTATTTGCAGACCAAGGGAAGGCCAAAATGCCCAGCCAATATCGCCTTCAAGATCGAGCACGATATTAGCGTGCTCTTTGGCTAGCGCGGCAATGTCCTCTTTGTAGTCGTTAGGATCAATCACGCGAGTGATAATGAAAATGGCTGCGGCAACCAAAATCACCAAGGCCAAAATTAGATATACGAATAATTTAGCGATGCGAGCCATTTATCTCTCCGAGCAATTCACACTAAAAAGTTACAAAATAATGTAACACAGTTACTTGGAAGCTTCTTACTGCAGCCTGTTGTTGCGTTCTGCCAGTGCTTGCAAGCTATTAGGCCACTGCAGGGTGGGTACTTGTTTAGCCACGCTTTGCAGCAAAGTGCTGCCGACCCCCCGGTGGCGGCTAGCGGGATGCACAGCCAAGGCTTTAACCTCCCAGCCACCAGGTATAGGTGCAATCATAATCAGCGCTAGGGGTTGGCCGTTAAATATACCTTCAAAGGCGCGCCACCCCATGGGCCAGTTCCTCAGTGTATCGAGTAGCTCAGTTTGTTCCCGTAAAACTTGTGAAAAATATGCTGGTGAGTGTTCAGCAATTGTATGTTCTTGGCAAATTAAAGGCATAGTCAGTCCCTACTGGTGACAAAGGCTGTAGCACCGTATAATAGCCCACCCTTAAGCAGGTTTGTGGGTTTTGTTACATTGCTTTTTATTGCTGCCTTGTGCGCAGCGCAGCAACAAAACTATATAACAAACTGCCACTAGATTGCCTAGCGCAAAGGACCACGGTTTGTGCTTATGCTAAGCAAATCGATTATTGATTGGAGAGTCTTATGAGCCAGCGTACAGCCAGTGTGACGCGTAACACCCTCGAAACCCAAGTGGAAGTAAGCATTAACCTCGATGGTAATGGTGAAGGCCACTTTGATACGGGCGTGCCTTTTCTAGAGCACATGCTTGATCAGATTGTGCGTCACGGGCGTATTGATTTAAGTGTAAAAGCCAAGGGTGATTTACATATTGATGCTCACCACACGGTGGAAGATATTGGCATCACTATTGGCCAAGCGTTGGCTAAAGCTGTGGGCGATAAAGTGGGTATTACTCGCTATGGCCATGCTTATGTGCCACTAGATGAATCTTTATCGCGTGTGGTGCTAGACCTCTCAGGCCGCCCCGGTTTATATTTTGAGGTGGATTTCGCGCGCGCTTGGGTGGGCCAGTTTGATGTGGATTTATTCCGTGAGTTTTTCCAAGGTTTCGTGAACCACGGCATGGTAACGTTGCACATCGATAATATCCGTGGCTTTAATGCTCACCACCAAGCAGAAACCATTTTTAAAGCCTTTGGTCGTGCCTTGCGTATGGCCATAGAAATGGACCCACGCATGGAAAATATTACCCCTAGCACCAAGGGTACCCTCTCTATTTAAGGACGCTCGCATGGCCATTCGGCTCGCCTTGTTTGTAGATGAATTCACGTCTTATAAACATTGGCACAATGCTTTGTTGCAAGGGGGGCTAATAGAGCCTCCCTTGGTGTCAAATAAACCTGACGAGCTGATTGCCGCAGAACGGCTAATCATAAGCAGCCAACGCCCCTTATCTGCCACTTTATCCCTATTCTCACAACATCAAATCAGCACTGTTGTCGAGCAACGCATAGCGGCGAATAAGCCAACCTTGCTCGTGGGTGCTGCTGTACATGCGGCTTTAGCAGGTGGTGGGCAATTTGATTGGTTGGGTTTGGGTGTTTTGCCCGGTGTGCTCACGCGGTTTCAAGCGCAGCACAACGATGTGGGCGAGCGCGTGAAAGCACCCCATTTAGGGTGGAATGCGCTGGTGTCTTTGCCGCCACATCCACTGTGGGCTGGCATTAGCGAAGGTGCTTTTGCTTATTTTGCCCACCAGTATTACGTGGACCAAATACCGCCCGCAGCTCAATTAGCCCGTGTTCACCATGGTATTTATTTCCCCGCCGTGTTTTATCAGCAAAGTTTGTGTGCGGTGCAATTTCGGCCAGAGATAAGCGCGCGTACAGGTGTACAATTTCTTGAAAACTTTTTACGTTGGAGACCCTGATGATTTTAATCCCTGCTATTGATTTAAAAGATGGAAAGTGTGTGCGTTTGCGTCAGGGGCGGATGGAAGATGATACCGTGTTTTCGGATGACCCTGTGGCCATGGCGGCCCATTGGGTGGAGCAAGGGGCGCGCCGTTTGCACTTGGTGGATTTGAACGGTGCTTTCGCAGGTGAACCTGTGAATGGTGAAATCGTTAAGGAAATTGCTCGTAGTTTTCCTGATTTACCTATCCAGATTGGTGGTGGTATTCGTTCACCTGAAATTATCGAGTCTTACTTAAAAGCCGGTGTTCAATGGCTCATCATTGGCACTAAAGCGGTGGAAGAGCCCGATTTTGTCACCGCCATGTGCAAAGAGTTTTCAGGCAATATTATCGTGGGTTTAGATGCTCGTGATGGCAAAGTGGCCACCGATGGTTGGGCTGTTACCACCGATGTGGACGTCACAGATCTAGCCAAGCGCTTCCAAGACGATGGTGTGCAATCCATTGTTTACACCGATATTAGCCGCGATGGCATGATGCAAGGCGTGAACGTAGAAGCCACGGCTGCTTTGGCGCGTGCTATTTCTATTCCTGTGATTGCTTCCGGCGGTATTACTAATCTCGAGGATATTAAGGCGTTGTGCGCAGCAGCGGATAGTGGTATCGAAGGCGCTATTACTGGCCGCGCAATTTATGAAAAGACCTTAGATTTTGCCGAAGGGCAAAAGCTCGCTGATTCACTCACTCAATAACCCTAAGGGGCGTATCATGGCTCAAGTAAAACGCATCATCCCTTGTTTGGATATTGCCAATGGCCGCGTGGTTAAAGGCGTTCAGTTTGTGGAGCTAAAAGACGCAGGCGACCCAGTGGAAGCTGCCCGAACCTATGCGGCAGCGGGTGCTGATGAGCTTACTATGCTTGATATTAGTGCTACCCATGAAGAACGTGGCACCACCTTGGAGATAGTGGAAAAGGTGGCAGCGGCCATTGATATTCCACTGATTGTGGGCGGCGGCGTACGCACAGTGGAAGATATTGCCGCTTTGTTAAAAGCGGGTGCCACCAAGGTGAGCATTGGCTCAGCAGCGGTGGCTAATCCTGACTTTGTGGCTGAAGCTGCTGCTGAGTTTGGTAGCGAGAAAATTTTAGTGGCCATTGATGCCAAAAAAATCACCCAAGGCAACGAAACCGATGCGTGGTCAGTGTTTACCCAAGGCGGGCGTAAAAACGCAGGCCTTGAAGCCGTGGCTTGGGCTAAAAAAATGGCAGAGCTAGGCGCTGGCGAATTGCTGCTCACTAGCATGGACCGCGATGGCACCCGTGATGGTTTTGATATTGCCTTAGTGCGCAAAGTGGTGGATGCGGTGACAGTGCCCGTGATTGCCTCGGGTGGCGTTGGTACCTTGCAACACCTAGTGGATGGCGTAGTACAAGGTGGTGCCGATGCGGTGCTCGCTGCAAGTATTTTCCACTTTGGCGAATTTACCATTGCCGAAGCCAAAGCGTTTATGGCGCAGGCAGGGGTATCGGTGAGGTTCTAATGCCCTAGCACCGGGCGGGTGCCACTCAACGGGCTCTAAACGTACAACATCAGCAATAAGCACTGCGAAATCACTATTTTTTTGCGGAAGAGCACGCAAAAGAAATAGTGGTTTCTCCGTGCATTCCTGCAGTGGCTCTAAGATAAATCGGGTTGGTGGAATGTGGAGGATGTAGGTGCCAATAAGCAGATTGCTCGCAGTGGGCTAGCTATGCGTTCTGCACGACAACCTCGCACAAAACCCATCTTTCTCATACCTCACTCGCACCCGATTTCTCTTAGAGGCTAGGATAAATAGGCTGGAATAAATGGTTTCCTTCAGCATGGGGTTCGCTGAAGGAAACCATTTATGCAAGCTTGCTTGGCACAGTGGTTTTTAAGAACACCTGGTGCCGGGAACCCGCGCGGTTCCAGCGCAACTCGTTGAGTGGTGCCCCTCGGCAGGAGAGCCGAGGCACCCGCCTGGTGCAAGGGCAAGACCCGCCCGGTATTAGGACCGAATCGTCAACCTCCCATAGGCAATCATTAAGAGCCCAAAGCCGAACATAAACACACTATACACGGCGGCAGCCACAGACATTTCTGTGCTTTCAAGAAGGGTCAGCGCAACGGTGACGCCAAGAGCGCCGTTTTTAATACCAAGCTCCACCGCCACGGTAAATGCTTGGGTGCGGCTTAAGCCGAGAAGCTGGCCGCCCACAAGTCCTAAAATAATGCCACCAATATTAAGTAAAGCCGCCGCTATACCCGCTTGTTTAAGCATGGGGATAATCTCGCTGCCAGCATCCACGGCAATGGCAATAATCACAGCCATTAGCACGATAAAACCAAAGGCACTCATGCCGCTTTCTGCTTTTTCGGCAAGTGTAGGAAACTTTACTTTGAGTGCCATCCCGATGATGACAGGTAGCAGCACAATGACTATCAAGGTCGCTATGGTGCGTAAAACGGGAAGTTCAATCATGGCGCTCGCGTCAAGCACTTCGGCCATGGTGTAGCTCACAAAAAAGGGCAGGGTAACAATGGTTACTAGGCTGGCAATCACCGTGAGCAAAATAGATAAAGCCACATCGCCGCGCCCGAGAAACGCAAACAAGTTGGACGTGGTGCCGCCAGGGCAGGCAGCAATAAGCACCAATCCCACTGTCATTGCAGGGCTCAGATTAAGTAAGGATGCTAAAAAGTAGGCAAAAACAGGCAAGGCAGCCACTTGCATGAGGGTGCCAAAAGTTAGCGGCCAAGCTGCCAGCGCAGCTCCTTTAAAATCTTGTATACGCAGCGTGAGCCCCATGCCCACCATAATAATAAATAGCGAAATGGGTAAGCCTATGGTGATTAACGCACTGGATTCCATGCTTTTGTCCTTAATCGTTATTCTTGTTGGTTTTGATGTGAGGATAACAATATCGTTTGTGGTGAATAAGGCAAGCCTTAGTGCTGAGCCGGCAAAGACGCGGAACCGCGTAGGCTCTCGTGCCGAGGGGCACCACTCAACGGGTTCTAGATTAAATTCATCAGCAATAAGCACTGCGAAATCACTATTTTTTTGCGGAAGAGCACGCAAAAGAAATAGTGGTTTCTCCGTGCCTACCACCGATGGCTCTAAGATAAATCGGGTTGGTGGAAATGAGAGAATGTTGGTGCCACTAAGCTAAAATTTAGCAAGGTTGTAACTCTGTGCTCTGAACAGTAATCTCGCACGATCCTAAACAACTCATACCCCACCCGCACCCGATTTCTCTTAGAGGCTAAAGTGAATAGGCTGGAAGAAATGGGCCCCACCAACATGGTTTTCGTTGGTGGGGCCCATTTCTGCAAGCTTGCTTGCGTTGAAGGACTTTAAAAGCACCTGGTGCCGGGAACCTACGCGGTTCCGCGTACTCGCAGTGCTTTTTGCAGGTGTTGTTAATTTAGAACCCGTTGAGTGGTGCCCGCCCGGTGCAAGGGCAAACCCGCGCGGTTTCAGCGCCGTTGTTAGGGCTAAAACGTAATTAACCTCGACACAGGCACCACTTCAATTCCTGCCTCGTGAAGCAAAGGCAAAACGCGCTTTAGGTAGGCGATGGTCTCAGGGTAAGGATGCCCGATGGCTACGGCACTGCCATGTTGGCGCGCGTGGCGTAGCAGCTCATTAAATTGGCGGTTGATGCTGCGATAGTTTTGCTCGTTATCTAAAAATACGTGACGGCGAGTGTGAGGTACGCCTGCGTCGCGAGCTATGGATTCGCCTACAGATGCACTGCTAGTGCGGCTGTCCACAAAAAAAGCGCCTTTTTCGGCTAGGCTCTGCATAACAGCTGTCATGGCATGGGTGCTTTCGGTGGTGCGGCTGCCCATATGATTGTTGAGCCCTACGGCATTAGGAATACGTTGAAAGGCGTCATCAATGGCTGCGTGTATTTGCTGCGTAGCATGCTCTGGTGTGATACCGCCTGGGTCGAGATTGTCCGTGCCATTGGCGGCCATGGGCAGGTGAATTATTATTTCTCGTTGCAGCTGGTGGGCATAGGCTGCGAGCTCTCGGCCATAAGGGCTGCGAGGTATTACGGCCACCGTAATATGCGGGTCTAATTCAATAGCCGCTTTGCTTGCAGCCTGCCGGTAACCGATATCATCAATAATAATAGCAATGCGCGGCTGTGCTGCCACTTCGCTATATAACAGGCAGCACAGGATGAAGAACCAAAATCTCATGGGTTATGGCGCAGTTTTGCGTTGGGTCAACGTCATGGCTGTAAGTGCTGACAGGGCTTGATAGAGGTCATAATCCTCATGCGCCAAGCTTAAGTCGTCATCATCGGTTGGGCTGTCATCCTTCTTGAGGTGGCGCGGCAAATCCGATTCACGCAGGGTGCGCTGAGCTTTATCCGCCACAGTGGCTGAAGCCACAATAATATCTGGATGAATGCCATCGGCTTGAATCGAGCGCCCCTTGGGGGTGTAGTAACGTGCGGTGGTAAGTTTGAGCGCGCTATCGCCGGTGAGGGGCAACACGCTTTGCACCGAACCCTTGCCAAACGTGCGCTGGCCAACGAGTACAGCTCGGCCGTGGTCTTGCAGTGCACCAGCAACAATTTCAGAGGCAGAGGCTGAGCCGCCATTCACAAGTACCACCATGGGGGTGTCCAGAAATATACCACCTGAGCTGGCATTATAGTTAAGTCGTTCTTCGTGGCGCCCTTGGGTATACACAATTAAACCGCTTTCGAGAAATAAGTCAGCCACCTGCACCGCGCCTGAAAGTACGCCGCCTGGGTTATTGCGTAAATCCAAGATAAGGCCTTTAAGAGGGGCCTTTTGTTGCAGCGCTTCTAAAGCAGCTTTCGTATCACGTGCTGTTTTGGCCTGAAATTGGCTAATACGCAGGTAGCCGATGCCAGGGCGGAGCTCTTTATGGCGCACGCTTTGCACCTTGATAATGTCGCGCGTGAGCGTTAGGGTGCGGGGAGACTTTGCATCAAGGGGCAAAATAGAAAGCTTTACGCTGCTGCCTTGCTCTCCGCGCAAGCGTTTAGCGACTTCATCAAGTGACCAACCTTTTACGCTTTCGTCATCAATGGCCAGTATAGTGTCGCCCGCTTTAAGGCCTGCTTCGCTAGCAGGGGTGTCGTCGTAGGGAGTCACAATGACCACGGCGTCTTTGTCCATGGTGATCTCAATACCTAAGCCACCAAATTCGCCTTGGGTGGAAACTTGCAAATCGTCGAAATCATCTGGCGCTAGATAACTGCTGTGAGGGTCCAGCTCTGATAGCATGCCACGAATGGCAGCCTTTAATAATACGGTGTCGTCCACCTCTTCCACATACGCTGCGCGCACGCGCTCAAGCACTTCAGCAAAATTACGTAATTCTGTTACGGGAATATCCTGGGCTTGCGCTTGTTGATCTAAGGTTTGCGGTTGTGCAGACAATGATGAGCAGCACAAGAGTAAAACAATAAACAGTGTACGCATAAAAAATCCTTTGCTTTGTGCTCGTATCACGTGTTAGCGACACCAGTTGCTAGGGTTAAGGGGTTGCCCGTTTTTACGAATTTCTAAATATACACCAGAGCGGTCAGCGCTGCCTGAATTACCTGCTAGGGCGATAACTTCACCTGGTTGAACCCAGTCGCCCACTTCTTTTAATAAAGTTTGGCTGTGTCCGTAAAGGCTTAAGTAGCTGTTGCCATGATCCACAATGGTAATCAAACCATAGCCACGCACCCAGTCCACATATGTGACACGTCCCGCATGAATGGCTTTAACTGGTGTGCCATCGGGTACATCAAGCAATACCCCAGACCAACGAATATTGCCTTCGCGGGTGCTATTGTAGCGTGCTTTGATTTTCCCTTGGGCTGGCCAAGGCAATTTTCCTTGAAGCTGTGCAAAAGGCGCACCGCTTGGATTTGCAGGCACATCGGCGATATTTTTTTGCATATCTTGCAGCAGCTTGTCTAGGCGTTCTGCATCTTGGCGCATACGTGTTAGGCGTGAAGCTTGGTCATTAATACTATTGTTGAGTTTCGCTAACGCTTGTTTGCGCTCTTGCTGCGCTGCTTGAATTTGCTGTTGTTGCCTTTGCACCGCGGTTTGTTGTTGCTGATAGTGTTGGCGCGCGTCGCGAACTTCTGTAGCCACCGCAAGCAAGGCCTTCAGCTCTTCTTTCAGCTCTTCTAGCCGATGTTGCCGCGCTTGTTGAAAATAATCGTGATAACGTAGCAAACGGCTGACTTGGTCAGGTTCTTGCTGGCTCAATAACAGTTTGAGTGTGGGTTCTCGTCCTTGTTGGTAAAGGGCTTGTGCTGTTTTTTTGAGCCAGTTGAGCTGCGTGCTTTGTTCCGCTGCCATGGCTGCTTGTTGTTGTTCCACCTTCAACAGCTTTTGTTTGGCGGCTTCCTCTTCTATTTTTAGTTGTTGGTCTTGGCGGGTGAGCTCGGCGATGCGTTTGTCTTGCTGCTGCACAGTGTGAGAAAGGGCATCGCGTTTTTTTAAGTCTCTATCGTACTGGGCTTGCATGCGTTGGATACGATGACGCAGTTCTTTGAGCTGCTTAGGGCTGGCGTTATCTTGCGCCCAAGCTGGTGCTGTATCGACTACAATTGCGGCGCAAACAATGATGATTGCGCTTAAAAAATAAAACGGCTTCAACGAAATATGCACCTTTGCCATAGAAAAACGTAATAGTGTAGAGCATTAAGTGGCGGTGGGCATGGATGAATGCGCGCGCCTTGCTTATACTTAGCCCCCGTTTCTTTCGTTTTCGGAAATCGAGTATGGATAAGTTTATCGAGTTTGCCACAAACCACCCCTTATTGGTGGCATCGTTTGTGGGCCTGTGGCTGCTTTTTTTCTTTATGGAATCAAAACGCAGCGGTCGCTCTGTTAGCGCACAAATTGTGACGAATTTAGTTAACCGCCACAATGGCCTTGTGGTGGATTTGCGCAGTAGCGAAGATTTTCGCGAGGGACATATTCCAGGTAGCATGAATTTACCTATGGATAAGCTCATCGATCACATTGAAAAAATCAAAACGCACCAAGATAAGCCGGTGGTATTGGTATGCAATGCTGGCACTAACGCCACAGCCGCTGGACGTCAGTTGCAGGAGCAAGGGTTCTCTCAGGTGTACCGTTTGGCTGGCGGCATGCAGAGTTGGCGAGGTGATAACTTGCCGGTGGTGAAAAGTTAAAAGTATTCCCGAGCGGGCATTGAAGCTCGTTAAGCGTTGAGTAGAAAATAAGTTTAGGAGCAAACAATGAGCGCAAATGTGGTGGTTTATAGCACAAGTTGGTGCCCTTTCTGCGTGCGAGCCATGGGGTTGCTAAGGCAAAAAAATATTGCGTTCACCAATATTGACGTGGATGAACACCCCGAGAAGCGTATAGAAATGCGCGAAAAAGCGGGTCGCAACTCAGTGCCACAAATTTGGATTAACGATTACCACGTGGGTGGTTGTGATGAACTATTCGCTCTTGAAGCCAAGGGCGAATTGGATAAATTATTAACAGAGGAAAAATAATAATGAGCGAACAGGGTGCAGAGACGTCGTTCCAATTACAGCGTATTTATACTAAGGATGTTTCTTTTGAAGTGCCTGGCGCGCCAGAGGTGTTTTTACAATCATGGCAGCCAAAGGTTAATTTGCAGCTAAATACGCATACACAGCGTGTAGGTGATAGCACCACAGATTATGAAGTGGTGTTAGAGCTTACTGTTACCGCCTCTAACGAAGATAAGGTGGTGTATTTAGTAGAGATCCAGCAAGCGGGCATTTTCTCCGCTGTGGGTTTTGAAGGAGAGGAACTAGAGCAGTTGCTGGGCGCCTACTGCCCTAATTTGTTATTCCCTTATGCGCGTGAAGCCGTGTCAGATTTGGTGAGCCGCGGCACTTTTCCGCAACTATTGCTACAGCCCATCAATTTTGATGCCTTGTATCAGCAAGCAAAACAGCAACAAGCGGAAGAAGCTGCTAACGCGCATTAATGCTCGGTGTGCGCTGGCATGGCAAACCCATGCTGGCGCCATGCTTCATAGGCCGCAATGGCCACGCTATTGGATAAATTTAAGCTGCGGCTATTGGCTGCCATAGGCAAATACACTTTTTGCTCCTCTTCTAAGCTAGCAAGTACTGCGGCGGGTAAGCCGCGGGTTTCAGGGCCAAACAGTAAAATATCTTCCGCTTTATAAGCCACTGTGTGGTAGCTGCGCTGCCCTTTAGTGGTAAAGGCATAAATGCGTCTATCCGCTTTCCAGTGGTAAAACTCATCCCAGTTATCGTGTTCCACCAAGTGGGCGATGTGGCGATAATCCATGCCTGCACGGCGCAGTTGTTTTTCATCCAAGGAAAAGCCAAGAGGTTTAATTAAATGTAAAGTTGCGCCCATATTGGCGCTAAGGCGAATAATATTGCCAGTATTGGGTGGGATTTCAGGTTCAAAAAGGACGATATGGAACATAAGGGCTCGTTAAGCGCCTTGGGTTAGAGCCCAAGGCGCGGCAAGGTTTAACGGCTAGCGCGCTTGCGCTCGGATTCAGTGAGAAGCTTTTTACGTAAACGAATATGGTTGGGTGTCACTTCCACCAACTCGTCATCGGCAATAAAGTCGATGGCTTGCTCTAAGGAAAACACGATGTGTGGAGTCAGAATAATGCTTTCATCTGTTCCAGATGCGCGTACGTTAGAGTGCGCTTTGCCACGAGTGGGGTTGACCACCAAGTCATTGTCTCGGGAGTGAATGCCCACAATCTGGCCCTCATAAACATCCACGTTGGGTGGTAAAAACAAGCGGCCACGCTCTTGTAGGTTAAACAAAGCAAAAGCCAAGACCTTGCCGTTGGTGTTTGAAATTAGCACGCCGTTGTTGCGGTCAGCAAACTTCTCGTTGCGGAAATCACCGTAGTGGGAGAATACGGCATTAAAAATACCTGTGCCCGAAGTTAGCGTCATAAACAAGGAACGAAAACCAATTAAACCACGGGAGGGGGCAATATATTCTAAGCGAATACGGCCTTTACCATCGGGGGACATATCCTGAAGCTCGCCGCGACGCAAACCAAGCTGCTCCATAATAGCGCCTTGGTGCTGCTCTTCCACATCCAATACAAGATGCTCGTAAGGCTCTTGTTTAACCCCATCCACTTCGCGAATAATCACTTCGGGGCGGCCCACTGCGAGTTCAAAGCCTTCGCGACGCATGTTTTCAATGAGTACCGAAAGGTGTAGCTCACCGCGCCCAGAGACGCGGAAACGGTCGGGACTGTCGGTGTCTTCCACACGCAGGGCAACGTTATGGCGCAGCTCTTCTTCGAGGCGCTCACGGATATTGCGCGAGGTAACAAACTTGCCATCTTGGCCTGCAAAAGGGGAGGTGTTCACATGGAAGAACATGCTCACTGTGGGTTCATCCACGCTGAGTGGTGGCAGCGCTTCCACGGCATCAGGGTGGCAAATGGTGTCGGAAATGTTGAGCGGGTCTAACCCGGTAATGCAGACGATGTCACCCGCAGAAGCTTGTTTTACCTCCACGCGGTCTAAGCCATGATGACCCATAATGGTTAAGATGCGGCCAGAGCGCACTTTGCCATTATCGCCCACGACTTTAACCGCGGTGTTAGTGCTAACGCTGCCGCGTGTAATACGTCCAACCCCAATCACGCCCACGTAGCTGTTGTAGTCCAAAGAGCTGACCTGCATTTGGAAAGGGCCATCCACGTCCACGTCAGGGTGGGGGACGTACTTAACGATGGCTTCGTACAAGGGAGTCATATCGGCTGCCATATCGTCAGGGTCTAGGCCTGCAATGCCGTTCAGCGCAGAGGCATAAATCACTGGGAAATCTAGTTGCTCATCGGTGGCACCGAGGTTGTCGAATAGGTCAAATACTTGGTCCATTACCCAGTCGGGACGTGCGCCGTGACGGTCAATTTTATTGATTACCACAATGGGCTTAAGGCCAGCTTCAAACGCTTTTTGGGTTACAAAGCGGGTTTGTGGCATGGGGCCGTCCACCGCATCCACGAGCAGTAATACAGAATCCACCATAGACATCACACGTTCAACCTCGCCACCAAAATCAGCGTGCCCAGGGGTGTCCACAATGTTGATGCGGTAGTCTTGCCATTTTATAGCCGTGTTTTTGGCTAAAATAGTGATGCCGCGCTCTTTCTCGATGTCCCCTGAGTCCATTACACGGTCGCCAAGGTTGGCGCGTTCATCGAGGGTGCCTGAGTGTTGTAGAAGTTTGTCCACTATGGTGGTTTTGCCGTGGTCAACGTGAGCGATAATGGCAATATTGCGCAACTTAGTAATATCTGCAGACATGAAATGTGTTCGCCTAAGTAATAGAGAATAAGAAGGTGTTTGGAATGGCTCTTCCTAAGCCACTAAGGAGGCCATATCATACACGCTTTAACAGCGTTTGTATTTTTACTGCACTGTTTTGGTGTTAGCAGCAAAATAAAAAATGATAGGACCAATGATTAAAAGGGTTTTACGTTATAAGACCACTTTTTTTTGAATTTCCATTAGAATAAGCGCTCTTACTCTAGTGTCGCGTATGTGATTAGCCTTGGTAAACGAGAGGCTGAGGAGAAGTTGTAAGGTGTTGAAGCGTTGGTGGTTGTTTGGTCTGGTTTGCTTATTGTTAAGTGGGGAGGCCGTGATGGCCAAAGAATTTAATCATAAGGTGATCTTTGGATTGCATGAAAAGGTATCCGTTCCTGAGTTAGGTTTGCAGCTAGAAGCTAAGCTTGATACGGGGGCGGTTAGTGCGTCCTTGAGCGCTTATGATATTGAATTATTTGAAAAAGATGATGAAGAGTGGGTGCGATTTCGACTGGGGGCAGAAAGCCATCAAGGGCAAAAAGTAGAATTGCCTGTGGATAAAACCGTGCGCATTCGTCGCCGCAAAGAAGATGTAGCAGATAACGAGAAAACGTACAGTGAGCGTATCGTTGTTAGGCTTAAGGTGTGTATAGGCGGCCGCGAAGTCCCTATGCGAGTTAACCTTGCTGATCGTCGTAATTTTAATTTTCCATTGCTAGTGGGCTCAGAAGGGTTGCGTGAAATTGGCGCCTTAGTGGACTCTTCTTTGGAATTTGCCGCAGGCAATCCCCACTGTGACTAAAGCACATAGCATCCGCTGAAAAAATGAAGGACTTCTAAATGCGTGGCATAAAAATACATGCAATGGTACTGGCATTCACCCTTATCTTAGTGGGAGCGGGTGCTACACTTTATCAAATTCTAGTGCTAGATATTCCTATTAAAGAGGATGAGACAGACACAGTTTGGGTGCTGGATGCGCGCTTAAATTTTACGGCTAAGGCCGATGCGCCGATTAAGGTGCAAATGCATGTGCCGCCAAAAAGCGATCATTTTTTAACGTTAAACGAAAGCTTTATTTCGCCTAATTATGGTGTAAACGTAAACCAACAGGATGAAAATAGAATAGCCACCTGGTCGGTGCGCCGCGCTGAGGGTGAACAAACTTTGTATTACCGTCAAGCCATTTCTCAGCGATTTGGGCGTGCTACCTCTGAGGGGCAGGGGCAACAGTTTCGCCCACGCCCGCCTTTGCAGGGCGCAGAAAAGCTGGCTGCTGAGGCTTTGCTTGAGCCCATCCGGCAACACTCGGCAGATGTGGAAACTTTTATCACAGAAATGATCCGTCGATTAAACATCCCCAATGATGACAACGTTAAATTGCTGCTTGGCGGGGATACCAGCGTGGAAAACCGTGCTCGGGTGATTGAAACCTTGTTGGCAGCGGCGCATATTCCTTCACAGCAGGTTCATACTGTTCGCTTAGCAGATTCACAAAAGCAAAGCCCAGAGCTTTGGCTGCGCAGCCACAATGGTAAGCATTGGGTGTACTTTAGCCCAGTTACAGGCAAACAAGGATTGCCTGAAGACCGCTTAATTTGGTGGGTTGGGCATGAACCCATCGTAAAGATTGAAGGTGGTAGTAAACCCAGCGTCAGTTTTAGTGTGGCAAAAACTGAAGTAAATACCATACAGCTTGCTCAAACCAATGACGCCGCACGTAACAAAGCATTGCTCACGGCTTCTTTGTATGAGCTGCCCGTGGCCACCCAAAGTACTTATCGCGTAATGCTGATGATTCCTGCTGGTGTGCTGCTAATTTTGTTGCTGCGCAATTTGGTGGGACTTGAAACGCTAGGTACTTTTACCCCCGTGTTGGTGGCATTAGCGTTCCGCGAAACCGAAGTGGTGACGGGCATAGTTATGTTTGCCGTTATCACCGCCATCGGGTTATCCCTGCGCTCCTATCTTGAGCATTTACGGTTGCAGCTGCTGCCGCGTCTGTCGGTGGTGCTCACTTTTGTCATTATTCTTATGGCCCTGATCAGTTTGGTGGGCTACAAACTTGGTATTGAAAAAGGGCTTTCGATTGCTTTATTCCCCATGGTTATTCTGACCATGGTAATCGAACGCTTATCGATTGTGTGGGAGGAACGGGGTAGCATGCATGCGCTGAAAACCGCCATCGCCACCTTAATCGCCGCCACCTTTGCGCATCTGTTAATGAGTCATCCACAGCTGTCGTATTTTTGCTTTACCTTTCCCGGAATTTTACTCGTGATGGTGGGCATTATGTTGCTGATGGGGCATTACCGCGGTTATCGCTTGAGCGAGCTTATCCGCTTTCGCGCCTTGGCGAGAAAGGAGCTGTAGATGCTAGGTATTCGTAGGCGCCTGCAGGCGCGAGGCATCATGGGTATCAATGCACGTAATGGGGATTATGTGCTGCGCTATAATCGTCGTCACCTTTACCCATTGGTGGACGATAAAGTGCTCACTAAAAAGCGCGCTATGGAGGTGGGTATCCGGGTACCGGAACAGTTCGCTGTAATTGAAACCGAGCAACAAATCAAAGGTTTTGCGCGCATCCTTGGTGAGCGCAAAGACTTTGTGATTAAGCCTGCACAAGGGGCGGGTGGTGACGGCATCCTTGTGATTACCGATAAATTTGAAGGCTTGTACCGCACCGCAAGTGGGCGCCTGCTCACGCTCGATGATATTGAGCACCATCTTTCAGGGATTTTGTCGGGGATTTATTCCTTAGGAGGGTACCGCGACAAAGCATTGGTGGAATATCGCGTGATTCCAGATGATGTGTTTGGTGCTATTAGCTTTGAAGGGGTGCCGGATATTCGCCTCATTGTTTTGCGAGGTTACCCCGTAATGGGCATGTTGCGTTTACCTACACGACAATCTCAGGGTAAAGCGAATTTACACCAAGGAGCTATAGGTGTGGGTGTGGATTTAGCCACTGGTGTGACGTTAGGCGGCACTTGGCACAACCGCATTATCAGTCGCCACCCCGATACCACTAATCCTGTGGCTGGCGTACAGCTGCCTGATTGGCAGGAGTTTATGACCTTGGCCAGTGGCTGCTATGAGCTCACAGGTCTTGGGTATATCGGTGTGGACCTTGTGCTAGATAAAGACCAAGGTGCCATGATGCTAGAAATCAACGCGCGCCCTGGGCTAAATATTCAGATTGCAAATGATGATGGCTTAATGCGCCGCTGCGAACTAGTGGAGGCCCATATTGCTGAGCGTCAACGCCAAGGGCTAAAACGCCCGCCTGTGGAAGAACGGGTGGCATTTAGCCAGCAACACTTTGCCATTCAATAACACAGATAGGCTAGGGTCGCCTGGCGCCTTCTGCTATACTTCCCCCTGTTTTTTATCATTTCCATTAGCCAGAGATAAGCGGGTTTCCCAAGTCGAGTAATTTATGAGTCAGCCATCAAGTTCCACCAAGCAGCCTGTTAAACGTAAAGCCCTAGCGCTGGTATCGGGCGGGCTTGATTCCATGCTTGCCGTGCGTGTTATTCAGGAGCAAGGTATTGAAGTTGAAGGGGTGAATTTTTACACCGGTTTTTGTGTAGAAGGCCACACCCAAGCCATTCGCGAGCGAGATAAGAATAAAAACAAGCGCAACAATGCGCTTTGGGTAGCAGAGCAGTTGGGGATTAAGCTGCATATCGTGGATATTTCTGAAGAGTACAAAGATGTGGTGCTAAACCCAAAGCATGGCTACGGTGCTCACTTAAACCCTTGTTTAGATTGCAAAATTTTTATGGTCAACCAAGCCACCCTAATGCTAAATAAAGCGCGTGAGTTGGCTGGTGATGAAGGGTTTGACTTTATTATTACAGGCGAGGTGATTGGTCAGAGACCTAAATCCCAACTTAAATGGACCATGCCTGTGATTGCTCGCGAGTCCGGTGCTGATGACCGTTTACTCAGACCTCTGAGCGCGTTGAATTTAGACCCCACCTTGCCTGAGCGTGAAGGCTGGGTGAATCGTGATGAGCTGTATGGCTTTAGTGGCCGTAATCGCACGCCACAAATGGAGCTAGCAGAAAAGTTTGGGCTAACAGAGTTTGCTCAGCCAGCAGGTGGTTGTTGCTTTTTAACCCATGAGGCTTATTCCAATAAGCTGGCAGATTTATGGCAAGCTCGCCGTAAACGTGATTATGAACTTGATGACATCATGTTGCTTAAAGTCGGCAGGCATTTACGACCCAAGCCGAACTTTAAACTTATTGTGAGTCGCGAAGAAGGCGAAAATAACTTCTTGCAGGGATACCGTTACCAGTTCCCAAGCTTTGAGGTAGTCAGTCATGGTGGGCCTTTAACGCTAGTGGATGGCGAGTTTGAGTCCGATGAGGATTTGCAGTTGGCTGCACAGATTGTGGCGCGATTCTCCCAAGGGCGCACTGCAGATGAAGTGATTATTGCCTACCGCGAGCCTAATGGCGTAACTCGCGAGCTAACTGTAAAAGCCTTAAGACCTGATCAAATTAAACCAGAGTGGCATGTGGGCGACAGTCGTCCAGAGATTCCTCCCGCACCCGTCGAGGCAGAACAGCATGGCTGAAGAGCTTAATGTAAGACGCTTATTATGTCCTTTACCGGTGATTCGCACGCAAAACAAAATCAATACCATGGCGACGAACGAGGAGTTACTAGTGGTGGGCACGGATCCAGGGATGCTGAATGATATCCCCACTTGGTGTCGCATTAATGGGCACCAAGTACTAGACACTCAAAGCCAAGCAGGCGAATATCACGTACGTATTCGCGTGCAACACAGCGAATAAATTTATTCAATCGAATGCTCGGGAGGGCAGGCACTTATGTCGGGAAAAACGCTTAAACTCATTAAAGAAGCAGATGCTAAATGGGTGGATTTACGTTTTACAGATAGCCGCGGCAAAGAACAACATGTGAGTTATCCCACTAGCCAAGTGGACGAAGCGTTTTTTACCGAAGGACGTATGTTTGATGGCTCTTCTTTCGCGGCTTGGAAGGGCATTAATGAGTCCGACATGTTGCTTATGCCTGATGATGAATCAGCTGTGCTGGACCCTTTCACCGATGTTCCCACCGTAAATGTGCGCTGCAATGTGCTAGATCCGATTACCTTGCAAGGTTATGAGCGTGACCCACGCACCATTGCGCAGCGTGCAGAAGAATATTTACGTGCCACAGGAATTGCTGATACGGCCCTATTTGGCCCCGAACCTGAGTTTTTTGTGTTTGATGGTGTGCGTTGGCGCACAGATATGCATGCAAGCATGTATCACGTGTACTCAGATGAGGGCGCTTGGATGAGTGGTGCCAAATATGAAGGCACTAACCATGGTCACAGGCCGCGAGTGAAGGGAGGTTATTTCCCTGTACCGCCTGTGGATAGCTTGCATGATCTGCGTGCAGCCATGTGCAGTGCTCTCGAAAGCATGGGGTTAGAAGTGGAGGTGCATCACCACGAAGTGGCAAGTGCAGGCCAGTGCGAAATTGGTGTTGGGGCAGCAACGCTAACACGCAAAGCAGACGAAGTGCAGATTTTGAAATATTGCGTACATAATGTGGCCCATGCCTACGGCAAGACCGCCACGTTTATGCCTAAACCTTTACTTGGTGATAGTGGCTCTGGTATGCATGTGCATCAATCCTTACAAAAAGACGGGCGCAATATTTTTGCGGGCGATATGTATGGTGGCCTCAGCGACACAGCTTTGTATTACATAGGCGGCATTATTCGTCACGCGCGAGCCTTGAACGCTATTACTAATCCAAGCACTAACTCGTATAAGCGTTTGGTGCCGGGTTTTGAAGCACCCGTTAAGCTGGCTTATTCCGCAAGAAATCGTTCAGCGGCAATTCGTATTCCTTATGTAACAAGCCCCAAAGGGCGTCGTATTGAAGCTCGCTTTCCCGATGCCACAGCGAACCCATACTTATGTTTTGCCGCTTTGCTGATGGCAGGGTTAGATGGTATTCAAAATAAAATCGACCCAGGCGAAGCCATGGACAAAGATTTATATGGATTGCCGCCCGAAGAAGCGCAGCAGGTGCCCACAGTAGCCCAATCTTTAGAAGCTGCCATTGAAGCGCTTTGTGAAGATAATGAGTTTTTACTTAAGGGCAACGTGTTCACCAAAGAAGGCCTGGACGCCTATATTAGTTTGCTGCGTCGTGATGTGGAGCGCCTGCAGGTGGCACCGCATCCCGTAGAATTTGATATGTATTTTTCCTCCTAAACGATGAAGGTATTATTGCAGCGCGTGCGCGAGGCGCGCGTCGATATTGCAGGTGAGACGGTAGGTGCCATTGAGCATGGCCTGTTGTTGCTGGTGGGGTTTTGCCAAGGAGATACTCAGGCCGATGTGCAAAAGCTAGCCAAGAAGGTATTAGGCTACCGCATTTTTTCTGATGCTGAAGACAAAATGAATTTGAATGTGCAACAGGCCCAAGGGGGGGTGTTGGTTGTATCGCAATTCACCTTGTCAGCAGATACAAAAAAAGGATTAAGGCCTAGCTTTTCCACCAGTGCAACACCAAGCGACGCGGAGCAGCTTTATGAGAGTTTTGTTGCCTATTGTCGGCAGCAATATCCAACCGTGGCCACAGGGCGCTTTGGTGCTGATATGCAAGTGCATTTAGTGAATGATGGACCTGTGACTTTTTTGCTAGAGAGTTAACGAATTCAAGCAATTTTTTGCAAATAAGGGTTTACAAGGTAAAAAATGCACACTAAGTTAATTACTTGGCGTCGTTTTTCGGCGTGTTCGTAGGGCTCCCACAGGAGCGCAATGATGAGAAAAAGGAAAATCAAATGAAAAAAATCTTACTAGCTGGTGCTTTGCTTGGCGCTTCCATGTCTGCATCTGCTGTGGCTCCTGGTGGCCCAGGTTGCGGTTGGGGTAACATGGTTTTTGAAGGCAAGAGCGGCCTTCCTGTTCACTTACTTGCTACGATTGTGAACGGTACTTCTGGTAACGCCACTTTCGGTATGACCTCCGGTACCAATGGTTGCTCCACTGATGGCGCATTAACCTACAACGGTAGCAGCTTGCTTAGCATGAACGGTGTGCTAGAGGAAGTGGCTCATGACGTTGCTATGGGTGAAGGTGAAGCGTTAACCGCATTGTCAGTATCCATGGGTGTTGAAGCTCAAGACCGTGAGCACTTCAACGCGGTTTTGCACAATAACTTTGACAGCATTTTCACCAGTGAAGACGTTACTGCTGCAGAGGTACAGGCCAATATTAACGCTGTGCTTAAAGCAGACGAAGCCTTATCTAAGTACTCCGTATAATTATCGATAGTACAGAGTGCCCCTTTCTTGGGGCACTTTTTATGCAGTAAGTGAGATATTGATGGCCCCTTGGCGCAAATGGCTAGTTTGCCTGTTTGTTTTGATTTCGGGCTTTGTTACCCAAGCGGCTGTGGCCACCACAAGTTCTGAATCCACTCCTTTAGTCTTTCTTGCCAAACACGAGCGTTGGCTGGCCTTGTTGCACTGGAACCAAGGCACCACATTTCGTAGCCGTAATAAGAGCTACGTAACACAAGAGAGTTTCTTTTTGTCACCCCATGGCCGTAGCGATGCGCTAAGTGAGCTCAATGCCACTGTTCGTGCGCTGAAGCCTGAAAATAGTCCTGAGCGTTGCCGTTTTCCCGCACGATATCGTTTTTTGTCTGAGCACTTGGGGTGGTCGCTTGCAGGAGCTTTCGATCATTGTGATGAATACCAAGAATGGCGGGCCATGGTGCCTGATGCGCGTGTGGTACTGGTGTTTCCTGCCGCATATTTAAATAGCCCCTCAAGCATGTTTGGTCATACGTTATTGCGTCTCGATGCGAGTGATGCTGATGATAAGGGGAGTTGGCTATCTTGGGCGGTTAATTTTGGCGCCGTGGTGGATGACGAAGCGTCTATGCTTTATATCTATCGTGGCTTGGCAGGTAGTTACCCTGGCTATTTTTCTACTGTGCCCTATCACACCAAAATTCAAGAATACGCACATTTAGAAAACCGTGATATGTGGGAATACCCGCTGACGCTCAACCTGGAGGAGCGGCAATGGCTCATTGAACACCTGTGGGAGCTACAAGATGTGCGGTTCGATTATTACTTTTTAGATGAAAATTGCTCCTTTCGATTGCTAGAGCTTATGGAGGTGGCACGGCCTGGCTCTGGTTTGCTCACTCATTTTCGCTTTACGGAAATCCCCGTGGACACGGTTCGTGCCATGATTCATGCTGATTTGGTGGCTGGAGAAAACTACCGCCCATCAAAGGCGGTGGAGCTGAAAGCCATTGGTGCTGAGATGAGCCGCAGTGAACGGCGCTTGGCACAACGCTTAAGCAAAGAGCCCGATTATAATCAGGCTTCTTTTAGTGAACTATCAGTTGTAAAGCAGCGTCAGGTATTGAAAGCAGCTTATGAGTTGTTGCGCTTTCAGCAACGCAATAAAGAGCGTGATGCCACTGCTGCGCGGCATAGTATGCAGCTATTACGTCGCTTAAGTGCTTATCCCAAAAGCAGTGATACAAAGCCAATTCCGCCGGCGCCCCCCGAAGTAGGCCATGGCACTAAAATGGTGGCTGTTACAGGTGGTGCTTTAGAAGGTGACGGCTATGGACAGCTAGAATATCGTTGGGCCTACCATGACTGGTTTGACCCACCGCAGGGCTTTTTAGCCGGTGCACAAATTGAAGCCTTTCGTACTAAATTACGTTATGACAAAAATAACCGCTTGCAACTGCAAGATTTAGGTATTGTAGATATACGTTCTTTAGCTACGCGTGACGCTTTCGTTAAGCCCATCTCTTGGTATGTGCGCGGTGGGATTGAGCGCATTGCAGTGAGTGGACGTTACGAAGTAACCACCTACATAGAAGCTGGTCCTGGGCTGTCATGGCAATGGAGTGCATTTCGTCCTTATGCGTTTGTGGCAGTCAGAGCGGAACATCATAAGCAGCATCAGCAATACATTGAGCCCGGAGTAGGGGCAACGGTTGGTGCCCTATGGCATGGTCCTAAAGGGTTGGTGCTAGGTGCAAGCGCTGAAAGCTTTTACTTCTTGCGCGATGAAGTACGCCATCAGGGGCGTCTAACCGCAAGCTTGCCTGTGGCAACCCATCATGCCTTGCGGTTAAGCACCAAGCACCAAGCGTGGCGCAAAAAAGGAGATACAGAGGTAGAGCTGTCATGGCGCTATTATTTCGACTGAGGGTCTTTAAGAGCTGGCTTGTTGCGGGGTTGGCCTTATGGCTAGCAGGTTGCAGCAGTATTTATTTCTTGCCCTTAACCCCATGGGTGCAAAACCCTGAGCGCCAAGAACTCGCTTATGAGGATGTTGTGCTGATTCACCCCGATGGGCTGCGTATTCATGGTTGGTGGATTCCCGCTGTGCTTGAGCCAGGCCATGAGGCAAAGGGCACTATTTATTTTTTACATGGCAATGCGCAGAATATTAGTACCCATTTGATGGCAGTGACTTGGCTTCCACCGCAAGGCTACAACTTATTTATGTTGGATTACCGTGGTTTTGGATTATCAGAGGGTAAAGCGAAACTGCCCGGTGTGTTTGAGGATATTCAGCTAGGTCTCGACTGGCTCGCCCGCGCAGAGCGCACACAAAAACCATTAATCGTATATGGTCAAAGCATAGGTGCTGCCACTAGCTCTTATGTGCTCTCGCAGGCGGATAATCAACACAAATACCAATGCGCCGTATTAGAGGCGGGCTTTACGAGTTATCGAGACGCAGCTTCCCATATTATGAGCCAAAGTTGGATTAAGGTGTTTAAGCCTGTGGTGTTGCCCGCCTTAGCCAACGATTGGGCACCTATTGAGCAGGTAGAAAATATTCAACCGCCGCTGCTTATTATCCATAGCGAAAAGGATGAGATTATTCCCTATGAGCAGGGTGAGAGCTTATATGCCGCTGCTGCGCAACCAAAAGCCATGCTAACCCTAGATGCGCCTCATATAGGCGGCAATTTTTCTGCAATTAAGCAGCAAGGCTTATTGCAGTTCTTTAGTCAGTATTGTCATTAGCAGGCTTGAGCATACTGGCAACCACAAGCCCAATCTCAAACAGTGCCCACATGGGGATGGCGAGAAGGGTTTGTGAGAACACATCGGGTGGAGTGAGTAACATACCCACCACAAAGCACCCCACAATCACATAGGGGCGTTTTTCTTTTAGTGATGCCACCGTCGTGGCGCCGCTCCAGACCAATAAAATAATGGCGATGGGCAGTTCGAATGCCACGCCAAAAGCCAAGAACAGCTTCATCACAAAGTTAAGGTAGCTACTGATATCAGTGGCCACTGCCACGCCTTCGGGAGCGATGGAAGTAAAGAATACAAATATCAGCGGGAACACAACAAAGTAGGCAAAAGCGCAACCTAAGTAAAACAACAGCACGCTGCTACTGAGTAAAGGAAGGGCGATACGTTTCTCATTGCGATACAAGCCAGGCGCAATAAAGGCCCATATTTGATGTAAAATAAAGGGTACCGCTATAAAAATGCTCACATATAGGGTGAGCTTAAAGGGCACTAAAAAAGGGGCGGCCACATCAGTGGCAATCATGGAGGTGCCTTCAGGCAGGGCATCCACTAAGGGCTTGGCCACAAAGGCATAAATATTTCTTGAGAAATACAGTAGTGCTAAAAAAATCACACCGATGGCAGTGAGCATGCGCAGTAGGCGGCTGCGCAGCTCCATCAGGTGAGCAATAAGAGGCTGGGCTGTGTTAGCTTGTTGATTCATGGTCTTGGCTGGACTCTACGGTAGTATCTTTAGGCGGCAAAGGTGTTTGGGAAACGTTTTGTTCAATGCCCATTTTCTCCATTTCTTCTTTGTAGCGCTCCATGATTTCCATATTGTGAGCTTCACGCTCAAGCTCTTGTTTGAGTTGCGAAACCGTAGCCTTGGCGCGACCAGTCCAGTAGCCCACGGTGCGTACCATTTTAGGTAACCTTTCTGGGCCAAATACCACTAGGGCCACTACAAAAATCACCGCGAGCTCAGCAAAGCCGATATCAAACATGGCTTATGCCTTGTCCTCTTCAGCTTGTTTTTCCGCGGCTTTTTGAGCTGTGCCTGCATTGAGTTGAGGGGTGTCTTCTGCCTCGCCTTCACGCATGGCTTCGCGAAAGTCTTTTACGGCACCGCCGAGGTCTTTGCCTGTGCTGCGCAGTTTTTTTGTGCCGAAGATGGCGACCACAATGATTAAAATAATAAGCAGTTGCCAAATACTGATTCCTGCTAACATGAGCTGCTCCTAATTAAGGGTTGCGTGAGGCTTTTTCTTCTAAGCCGGATAAACCAAATCGACGTTCTAGCTCAGCAAGCACTTGCTGAGCATTGCCACCAAGGTGGGTGAGCATGACTAAACTATGGAACCATAGATCTGCGGTTTCATATACCACATCCTCTAGCTGTTGGCTAATTTCAGCATCCTTCGCCGCCAGTATGGTTTCTGTTGCTTCTTCGCCTACCTTTTCTAGGATTTTGTTTAATCCTTTGGCATATAGGCTACTAACGTAGGATTCGCCTGCATCAGCCTGTTGGCGCTTGATGAGCACCTGTTGCAGTTCTTCGAGTACCTTGCTCATGTTGGCTCCTTAAATTGCGTATAGTGTAGCAGTTTTTGCTAGTAGCGAAGAATTAAAGCGAGCGCCAAAACAATATCGCTGCAGCAGCGCTAGCAATAACATTCGCTGGGCTCTGCCATTGCGTAATCGCTGTGAAGAACAGCCCCAAGGCCCCAAAACCCAAGAGCAGCTTGCGCCTTTGTTGTTGCTGCATTAGCTGTAGGCGTTGTTCAAACTGCTGTTGTTGGTAGGGTTGCTGTTGCAGTGTTTCTAAGGCTTCGCGTAGTTTGTCGGGCATTTCGGGTAGTTGTGCAAGCCACTCTGGTGCGCGTTGCTGTAGTTTTTTTAAGGTGGCCGCGGGGCCGAAAATCTCGAGCATGCGCTGCTCCAAGAGAGGGCGACCAATGCTCCAAATATCAAGCTTGGGGTAAATGCTGCGGCCTAAGCCTTCGATGTGCACTAACGTCTTAAGCAGCAGAATATATTGCAGGGGTGCCTCGATATGGAAGCGCCGCGCGGTATCAAAAATCTGCAGCACAAGAGGGGCGAACTCAAGCTCATCCAAGGGTTGCGAGAGCATGGGTTGAATCATGCGTCGAATGGCGCGCTCAAATTTTACCGCATCAATGGGCGCTGTGCTCCAACCTGCACGAATGACTGTATTGGTAAGCTCTTCAAAATCTTCACGCATCACAGCGAGAACGAGCTTGCCCAAGAGCATTAAGTCTGCTTGGCTCAAGCGACCCGCAATAGCACAATCAATAGCCATATATTGTGGCGCTGCAGCACTTTCAGGGTTTACGAAAATATTGCCTGGGTGCATATCAGCATGAAATAAATTGTGCGTAAAAACCTGCTTGAAAAAGATTTGCACGCCGCGTTCGGCGAGGGTTTTTGGGTCAATGCCAGCTGCTTTAATAGCCTCAATATCGTTCACGGGAATACCGTTAATGCGGTCGATAATCAGCAAGCGCTCAGTGCTGAATTCATGGTGAACCTTGGGAATATAGAGCAAGGGGCTGAATAAGAAATGGCGGCGCATTTGTTCGCTGTTGTCGGCTTCTTGGAGGAAATCGAGCTCGCCTTCAATAATATCTTGGTAGTCTGCCACGGCTTTTGAAGGCCGAAAATAGCGTGCATCCTGCCACAAACGTTCCAGCCAACGGGCACCTGTGGCCATTAAGGCCAAATCTCTCTTCACAATAGGGGCAAGGCCAGGGCGACGAATCTTGGCCACCACTTGGGTGCCATCATTAAGCTCGCCACTGTGCACTTGGGCAATGGAGGCGCTGGCAAGGGGAGTGGCGTCAAAGCGTTTAAATACCATGCCAATGGGTTGGCCAAGTTCGCGTTCAATGCGCGCCATGGCCTCCTCGCTAGAAAAGGGTGCCACTTGGTCCTGCAACAAAGCGAGGGCTTGGGTCCATTCTTCGGGGAGCATATCGCGGCGCGTGGCTAGCAGCTGACCGAATTTTATAAAGATTGGGCCAAGGGCCGTAAGGGCGAGACGTAAGCGTTCGCCTTCGTTAAGGCCCTTGGGTCCGAACCAAGAAGACGGGATGCACCATTGGAGGATAACCAGTGGGGTGCGTGCTGTGTGTTTGGGCAGTGCTGAAAGTAGGCGAAAATAGCAGACAATATGGAGCACATAGAGAGCACGGAAAAGAGGAAACTTCATGGTGTGTCTTGCTCCTGTAGCTGGGCGATGCGTGAAGCTAAACGCTCGGTGGCCATTTCAAGTTCTTCCACATCACAGGCGAAACCTTTGAGTGCGCGTTTTGATGGCAAAAGTTCGCTTTCGTGGCGCAAATAATCACTACCTTGGTGTAGCAAGCGTTCGCCCGCATCGCGTAGCCAGCTGAAGAGTTGCTTGCCCGTGTGATGCACTTGCTGGGCTATTTCATTGCCAAGTAATGGGGCTAACAGGCCACCCCAATCTAGGTCGAGCTGCTTGGCAATAGTGCTAATGTCTTGAAGTAGGGTTTGGTCGCCACGAATACGCAGAGGTCCACCAATGAGCTGTTCTGCTCTCTGCCAGCCCAGAAGCTGGGCAGCTATATCCACCGGAGAGCCGCTTACAGTTACATCGGCGGTGGCCTCGCTGCTGTGGTAAAGCTCGACGCCGTCTTCCACAATCAGTACGAACAAGGCTCGCGCTGGGAAGCTAAGTTCAAATTGCAACAATCGGCCACTGTATTGCGCTAGTTGGTGTTGAGTGGCGGCGTCGTGGCGCAATGCTGTATTGATGGCGCGCTCTAAAGTCGCCAGTAGGCTCGCTTCAATAATATTGGGGGTCATAATTTAAACCCTCTATGCAGTGCTACTATGCCGCCTGTCATGTTGTAATACTCACTGCGACCAAAACCAGCTTCCGTCATCATGTTTTTTAGGGTGTCTTGGTCGGGGTGCATGCGAATAGATTCTGCTAAATACTGATAGCTTTCTGCATCACCTGCCACAGCGCGGCCAAGGCGTGGGAGCACAGAAAATGAATAAATATCATATAGCTTGGCCAGTGGGCGGTGCACAGGCTTAGAAAACTCTAAAATTAATAGGCGCCCTCCGGGCTTGAGCACGCGCAGCATGGATTTAAGCGCTGCCATTTGGTCGGTGACATTGCGCAAGCCAAAAGCAATGGTAATGCAATCAAAGGAGTTGTCGGCAAAGGGCAGGTGCTCGGCGTTTACTTGCACCACTTCGGTATTATGGGCACAGCCGGCATCCACTAAACGGTCACGACCCACCGCCAGCATGGCTTCATTAATATCGGCAAGCACCACTTTGCCATTATCGCCCACCTGGCGCGAAAACTTAATGGCCAAATCCCCTGTACCCCCAGCCAGGTCAAGCACGTGTTGGCCGGGCCTTACGCCTGCAAGTTCGATAGTTAAGCGTTTCCATACACGATGGATGCCCATGGACATTAAATCGTTCATAAGGTCATATTTGGGGGCCACTGAGCGGAATACGCCGGCCACATGCTGGGACTTTTCCTCTACAGGCACTTCTTGGTAACCAAAGTGCGTGGTGCGTTTATCTGTCATGGTGTGACTCCATCAAATGGGTTTGGATGAGCATTAAAAACACGCTCACTGATTTGGCTTTCAACATAAGTTAATTGTTTGATTAGGGGGGTAACACTAGCTAGCCCCCCGAGGGCTATAAAGCCTTCGTCGAGAAAGTCATACAAGTGATTAAGTTTAGCGGCGTAGGCCGGGCGGCGCATTATCTTAAAGCTGCCTATGAGCAGCCGTCGCCTCACATAGCGGTCGATAAGTGTGGCTGCTTCTTCGATAAGAGTGAGCTGCTGCTGGCGTTGCTCTGGAGTGCTGTGCTGGCGATAAGCGTTGGTGTAGGTATCAGCCGTTACAGCATGCCCTTGTAGCGCCTGAGCAAGGGCTTCGTCGAGCTGCTGTGTGAGCACAGCGGCTTCTAGAGTGACGGCTGCCGCGTGCATTACCGCCTGTGGTAATAGCGCCATGGCTTTGTTGGTGGCGCGCTGAATATCATTTGCCACAGGGGTTAAGTTGGCACCACCATAGACTTGGTAAAATAAAAATTCAGCGGCGTGCTGTGCAGCAGTTTGCTGTAGAAGGCTATGGTGGCTCATAAATAGGCGCTCAATTTGCCATTGCTGTAGCGCACGTAGCGTTTCGCGAAAGTCTGCGTTGGCTTGGTGTTGCTGCAATGAGAAATAGTTGTTGAGCGCTTGGTGGAGTCGTTCGCCGTTATTCATAGCCATAAGCATAGTGTAAAAGAGGCTTGATGATAGCAGAAGGGATTAGCGCTGGTAATAAAAGGAGGGGGAAAAGCAAAAAATGTTGTTTTGCATCAAAGGCCCGAAGGCCCTTGATGCACATGTGCCTATAAAATATAGCGACTAAGATCTTCGTTTTCAGCTAAATGACCTAGGTGCCTATCCACAGCCTCCGCATCAATGACCAGAGGCTTATCGTGATATTGAGTGGCGAGGTTGTCCGCATCAAAGCTGATTTCTTCAGTGAGCTTTTCCATCACTGTGTGCAAACGGCGCGCACCGATGTTTTCTGTGGTTTCGTTCACTTGCCAAGCGACTTCTGCTAAACGGCGAATACACTCTTTGGTGAATTCCACTTGCAACCCCTCGGTGGCCAGTAGTGCCGTGTATTGCTCTATTAGAGAGGCATTGGGCTCGGTGAGAATGCGCTCGAAATCGTCAGCAGATAACGCTTGCAGCTCAACGCGAATGGGGAGGCGACCTTGCAATTCAGGGATTAAATCCGATGGTTTGCTGAGGTGGAAAGCACCGGAAGCAATAAACAAAATATGATCGGTTTTCACCATGCCATATTTGGTGTTCACCGTGCTACCTTCAATGAGCGGAAGTAGGTCGCGCTGTACACCTTCGCGACTTACATCAGCGCCACTGGTTTGGCCACTGCGAGCGATTTTATCGATTTCATCCAAAAAGACGATGCCCTTGTTTTCAACCAATTCTACGGCTTGGGCTTTCAGGTCATCTTCGTTAACTAGGCGTGCGGCTTCTTCATCGCGCACTAGCTTTAAAGCATCTTTCACTTTGAGTTTCTGCTTGTGTGTTTTTTTGCCCCCCATGCGGGAAAACATGCTTTGTAATTGGCTGGTCATTTCTTCCATGCCTGGAGGCGCCATTATTTCCACACTGGGAGAAACCTGCTGCACATCAATCTCAATGTCCTTGTCATCGAGCTCGCCCTCACGCAACTTTTTGCGGAAGATTTGGCGCGTGGTGCTGTTGGTGTCGTTTTCAGTATCTCGTGCAGGGGGAAGTAGGGCATCAAGGATGCGCTCTTCGGCAGCGTCCTCAGCTAGGTGGCGCTGTTTTTCCATGGCCTGCTCGCGCAGCAATTTGATAGCGGTTTCCATGAGGTCACGAATAATGGATTCCACATCGCGGCCCACATAGCCCACTTCGGTAAATTTGGTGGCTTCAATTTTGATAAAAGGCGCGTTAGCAAGACGGGCCAAACGGCGCGCGATTTCGGTTTTACCCACACCTGTGGGACCTATCATTAAAATGTTTTTTGGCGATACTTCTGCGCGCAGCTCATCATTGAGTTGCATGCGGCGCCAACGATTGCGTAACGCCAAGGCCACAGCACGTTTGGCGCTATCTTGGCCGATGATATGGCGATTAAGTTCGCTGACAATTTCACGGGGAGTAAGAACAGACATAGTGGTTACCAAGATAATTCTTCGAAAGAGTGGTGATGGTTAGTGTAAACACAAATATCAGCAGCAATGGTTAAGCTTTTTGCCACAATGTCTTTGGCGCTAAGCTCTGTGTTTTCTAATAGGGCAGTGGCGGCAGATTGAGCAAAAGGTCCGCCAGAACCAATAGCAATTAAGTTGTTCTCAGGCTCTATTACATCACCATTACCTGTGATGATGAGTGAATGACTTTTGTCCGCCACAGCAAGCAATGCTTCAAGCCGACGTAGCGCTCTATCGGTACGCCAGTCTTTGGCTAGCTCCACCGCAGAGCGTACTAAGTTGCCCTGATGTTTTTCGAGTTGCGCCTCAAAGCGCTCAAAGAGAGTGAAGGCATCCGCTGTGCCGCCAGCGAAACCAGCGATGACTTGCTCCTTGTAAAGACGGCGAACTTTACGTGCATTGCCTTTCATTACTGTGTTGCCAAGGCTCACTTGGCCGTCTCCGCCGATAACGACGCTGTTGCCGCGGCGCACGGAGACAATAGTGGTGCCACGATACTGTTCCACGAGCGTTTCCTTAATGTTGTGAGTGTAGCCACATGAGTTGGGGGTGTTACCCTTAGAGTTCAAGGGTAACAGAAGAAAAATTCATAAACTGTAAGCGCTTGCTGCTTATTTGCGTACGCGAATAGCGAGGGTGTCGATACCTGCTTGAGCGAGCTTTTCTTTTGCTTGGTGCATGTTGTCCATATTGTTATATGGCCCAACCATGACCCTGTGGGTGGTGGAACCAGAGTCCAATTCCACGGGCTGAATGCGTGCATTAAAACCTTGCAAACCAAGCTCAGCGCGACGACGTTCGGCATCTGAGTTGCGGCTAAAGCTGCCCGCTTGAAGCAAATATTCACCTGCCTGTGCTTCGGGTTTCTTGGTGGATGTATTGGTGTCAGGTTGCTTTTGCACGGGCTTAGCATTTTCTATTTTGGACGGCTTGGGTGGCGTCACAGATTGGCTTTGTCGAGTGGATGCTGGCATTTCTTCCGTGGGTACCACGACTTCCATATCGGGCAGCACCGCATAGAAATCAAAGTAGGGGCTTTGGCCTTCTTGTGGTTGCTCTTGTTTTGTTTTGGCCACATCTGGGGTGGCCACAGGGGCTTCCGATTGCTTAATTGCAAGAAAAACTAAGCAAGTTCCCACAACACCCACCACAGTGCCGAGTATAAATGAAGGCCACTTGAGAGTGTTTTGCTGGGGTCGCTTCGGTGCTTTAGGGGAGGCGCCGCGTTTAGGAGCTGTATTACGTGCCATGTTACATCCGTTCTAATGTGTTGATTCCTAATAAACCAAGCCCTTGTTTAAGGGTGTTGGCGGTAAGGGCTGCTAATTGCAAACGGCTTGTTTTTAAAGCCTCATCGTCGAGCTTTAAAATAGGGCAATGCTCATAGAAGCTTGAGAAAAGGCCCGCCAATTCATAGAGATATAAGCACAATAAATTGGGCAGTCCTTTTTCAGCCACCTGCTCTAGGGTCTCTTGGAAGGTAACTAGGTGCTGGGCAAGTTGCATTTCCTGTTCCGTGTTGAGCAGAAAATCGCCAGAAATTTGGCTTGGCTCAATAGCAGCGCGACGAAAAATGCTTGCCACGCGTGTGTAAGCATAAAGCAAATAAGGGGCTGTGTTGCCATCAAAACTAAGCATTTGATCAAAGTTAAAAATGTAATCACTGGTGCGGTTTTTGCTGAGGTCGGCATACTTAACTGCGCTAATACCCACGGTGCGAGCAATGAGTGCAAGCTCGTCCTCACCAAGTTCGGTATTTTTCTCAGTGACTAGGGCTAAAGCCCGTTGCTCAGCTTCGTTGAGCAGGTCAATTAGTTTAACAGTGCCGCCTGAACGAGTTTTGAAAGGGCGACCATCTTTGCCGTTCATGGTGCCAAAGCCCATGTGCGCCAGCTCGGTATCTGCATCCACAAAGCCAGCTTTGCGCGCCACAGTAAACACCTGCTGGAAGTGTAAACCTTGGCGCTGGTCCACAAAGTACAGCATGCGGTGAGCTTTGAGGGTTTGCTGACGATAACGCATGGCAGCCAAATCGCTCGTGGCGTACAGGTAGCCACCGTCCGCTTTTTGCACAATAACGGGTAAAGGCGAACCGTCTTTGTTTGCAAACCCGTCAAGGAACACGCATTTGGCGCCATCGCTTTCAGTGATTAAGTTTTGTTGCTCAAGCGCCTCTACTATGGCTGCAAGCTCATCGTTGTAGGCGCTTTCACCGCGTACGTCATCTGGGGTTAGGCTCACATTTAAGCGCTCATAGATATCAAAGCAATGCTGCAAAGACACTTGGTTAAACTGTTCCCACAGGGCGAGGCATTGCTCGTCACCAGATTGTAAAGCCACAACTAAATCACGAGAACGTTTCGCAAAGGCTGCATCTTCATCGAAACGCTGTTTTGCCTGGCGATAAAACTCTTCTAAATCAGATAGCTGTTCACTAACGCTGGTGCCTTTAGGTTGGCTTTCTAGAAAAGCGAGCAGCATCCCAAACTGTGTACCCCAGTCGCCCACATGGTTTTGGCGAATCACCTTGTGGCCTAAAAACTCTAAGGTGCGAGCCACTGCATCGCCAATAATAGTGGAGCGAAGGTGGCCCACATGCATTTCTTTAGCAAGGTTGGGCGAAGAATAATCCACCACTACAGTTTGTGCTTGTGCGGGCGCGCTAATACCAAGATTCGGATTATCGCGCATGGCTTCTAGCGCTTGAGTTAGTACATCGTCGCTCTGGAAGAAGTTAATAAATCCAGGTCCGGCGATTTCAACCTTGGCTACTTGTTGGCTTGCAGGCAAAGCGGCAACGATTTTTTCGGCTAAGGCACGTGGAGGCATACCAGCAGGCTTAGCCAGCATAAGCGCAATGTTGGTGGCGAAGTCCCCATGGCTGGCATCGCGCGTGCGTTCTAGCTTGACTGGTGGCTGAGGGGATGCGGGTAGCGCACCTTCTTGGCGTAATTGGTGTAAAGCGTGTTGGATTAGTTCAATGAAGTGGTTGTTCATGTTGCTCGCGAGGCTGAAGTGAGTAAGGTTTAGGGACGTGCATTATAGAGCAAACCCACGGGTTTTGTGGAGCTTTCTGTATTTAGGTTAGATCCACTGGATCAATATCAAGATGCCAGCGGGTACGTTTGGTGAGAGGGTGTTGGCTGAGCGTCTGGATAAGCTGAGGAATGTAATGATGCAGAGTACGGCGCTCCGGGGCTAGCAAAAGTAGCTGCGCGCGGTAACGGCCTTGCCTGCGCTCCATGGGAGCAGGGGCTGGCCCAAGCACCATCACCTCTTGTTGCGCCCAAAGAGGCGAGGCTGCAGCTTCAAGTAATTGTTGGGCGTCTGAGGGTTGAATGGATTCAGCTCGAAACAGAGCAAGATGTCCAAAAGGAGGAAAGCCTGCCATCTCGCGTTCTTTCATAAGTTCAGCAGCAAAACGGTGGTAGTCCCCTTGGCATAATAGGCGCAACAAAGGGTTGTCGGGTTGCCGGGTTTGCACCAGTAGCCTGCCAGATGTGTTTTCGCGCCCTGTGCGGCCCGCCACTTGCAAGATAAGCTGAGCTGCTTGCTCGGGGCCACGAAAATCTGCGCTCATAAAGCCGGCATCTGCTTCAAGCATCACAGCTAAATCAAGATGATTAAAGTGGTGTCCTTTGGCCAACATCTGAGTGCCCACTAACACACAGGGTTCGCCTTGGTGCACGCTTGTTAGTTGCTTGGCAAGGCTGCCCTTGCGACGCGTGGTATCTCTGTCGATACGAATTAATGGGTATTGGGGAAACTGTGCAGCTAGCAATTCTTCCAGTTTTTCAGTGCCAGCTCCCCTGTCTAGTAAGTGATGGGAGCCGCAGTTGGGGCAGCGCTGAGGGATAGGGCGCTGCGTATCGCAGTGGTGGCAGCGTAATTGTTGGGCCACTCGATGCCAGGTCATATGGGCGTCGCAATGAGGACATTCAGATTGCCAACCGCAATCACCGCACAGCAACAAAGGCGCATAACCGCGGCGGTTAATAAACACTAAGGCTTGGCGGCCTTGCTGTAGTGTGCGGTGAATGGCACTTAAGCTGTGTTCACTGAGTGGGGTGAGCGGCGTGAGGTTGCTGCAATCTTCAATGTGAATACTAGGTGCCTGAGCTCTTCCCGTGCGCTGGCGCAGTTGCAAGTGGGTAAAACGCCCTTGTTGTGCATTATAAAGATGTTCCAAGGTGGGGGTGGCGGTGCCTAACACCACCGGGATGTTTAAAATTTGGGCACGCCATATGGCCAAGTCCCTAGCAGAATAGCGAAATCCATCCTGTTGCTTAAAGGAGTTGTCATGGGCCTCATCCACCACGATTAGCCCTAAATTCTGCATTGGTGTAAAAATGGCTGAGCGCGTGCCAATAATAATGGCGGCTTGCCCCTCAGCTGCCATTTGCCATGAATGCAGACGCTCTTTATCGGTAAGACCCGAATGCAGTACGTGGATGGGGACACTGAAGCGCTGTTTAAAGCGCTGAATGGTTTGTGGCGTTAAACCAATTTCTGGCACTAGCACCAATACTTGCTGTTTAGCCATTAGGCGCTCGGCAATGGTTTGTAGATATACCTCTGTTTTTCCGCTGCCGGTGATGCCATCGAGCAAAAAAGGGGTAAAGCTTGTTGTATTGTTGATGGCAGTAATGGCAACGTTTTGTTCTTGGTTGGCAACCAAGGGCGCCTCGCTCAAAGGCGATTGTTGTTGCCATGAAGAAACACTAGGCGCCTGTTCCACCAGTTCGGCCCATCCTTTTTTGGCTAAGGCATTTAACGCTTGGGTGCGAATGTCGAAGCTGGTAAGTGCCGGGCGGCTTAGGCCATTGGGGTGTTGCTGTAGGCAAAGCAGGGCTTCTTTCTGGCGTGGCGCACGGGTGAGGTTGTCTGCTTGTGCATGCGTGCCTTTAGCTGTGATGCGCCAAATTAGTTCACCTTGAATGGTAGCGGTTTCGCCTTTGCGCAAGCTAGCGGGCAAAGCAGTGGCAATTACTTCGCCAATAGGGTGGTGATAATAAGCGGCTGCTTTGCGGCAAAGCTCTAATAAATCCTTGGATAGGATAGGGGCGTTATCCAGGCTTCTGGTGATGGGTTTGAGCGTGTGCTCTGCGACTTGCGCTTCGCCAAACTCCCATACCACACCGATAAGTTTGCGGCGGCCAAATGTTATCTCGCAGCGGCCACCGATGGGCGGTAATTCTCCTTTTTTAGGCAGGTAGTCAAATAGCTGACGTAAAGGGACCGGTACTGCAACTTTTAAAACCTGCACCATGACGTATCCTTTGAATGAATAGTGCTTGCTTAAAAATACTAAACTGATATTATTCGCGTTCCCGTTTTGCCCGGTTATGCCATAGGTATGGTGCCCGACTGTGCTCTAGCTCCGCTGCTAGTCAGTTGGTTGGTTCGGGTTAGCGATGCCGTAAGGAGCGAGCCATGAAAGCAGAAATTCATCCAGAATACCAGAAAGTAACCATTACCTGCAGCTGCGGTAATGTCATGAAGTCCGCATCCACACGTTGCGAAGACTTCCTTGTTGATGTTTGCTCTAAGTGTCACCCGTTTTATACAGGTACGCAGAAAGTAGCCGATTCTGGCGGTCAGATCGACAAGTTTAAACAACGTTTTGGTGTAATTAGTTCCCGCAAAAAGGGCTGATTTTCGCCGATGTGTTGTCACGCGAAAAGCACCCTGGCGGGTGCTTTTTGTGTTTTAGTATCATAGAAATTCTTTTTGGCGCTAAGCTTATCTGTTTCGCGCTAGTGGCAATTAAGCCAAAAAATTCCTAGAACCTAATGAGCCATTTGGTGGCTCGTAGTAATGATTAACGATTCCAGTGGAGTGCGTCATGTCCGAAGATTTCAAACAGGCGGCTCTCGACTATCATGCTCACCCGCGCCCAGGGAAGATCAGTGTCGAGATAACTAAGGCCACCGAGACCGGTGCCGATTTAACCTTAGCTTATAGCCCCGGTGTGGCGGAGCCTGTGCGTGAAATCGCTCGCGAACCAGAGCTGGCCTATCGCTATACCTCTAAGGGTAACCTCGTTGCTGTGATTAGTGATGGTACTTCTATTCTTGGCCTGGGTGATTTAGGCGCTCTTGCTTCTAAACCTGTAATGGAAGGTAAGGGCGTTTTATTTAAGCGCTTTGCAGGAATTGATGTTTTCGATATCGAAGTGGAGTCTGAGGATTCACAAGCATTTATTGATACGGTAACCCGTATTCATAAAACCTTTGGTGGTATCAATCTTGAAGATATTAAAGCGCCAGAGTGCTTTGAGATTGAGCGCATTCTCAAAGAGCAATGCGATATTCCTGTGTTTCATGACGACCAACACGGTACAGCTATCGTAGCTTGTGCAGGCCTGCTTAATGCATTGAAGCTTGGCGATAAGAAAATCGAAGACATTAAAGTTGTTTGTCTTGGGGCTGGTGCTGCTGGCGTGGCCACCACCAAACTAATGATTGAGATGGGCGTGAACAAGCAAAACATTTATATGCTTGACCGCCGCGGTGTGATTCATAGTCGTCGCGATGATCTAAATCAGTATAAAGCGGCCTTTGCTGTGGATACGGATAAGCGCACTCTTGAGGACGCTATGGAAGGGGCGGATGTGTTTATTGGCGTATCAGGTCCCGATATATTGACACCTGAGATGGTGGCAAGCATGGCGCCTAATCCGATTATTTTTGCGTTGGCTAACCCAGATCCTGAGATTCGACCTGAGCTAGCACACACGGTGCGTGATGATTTGGTGATGGCCACGGGTCGTTCGGATTATCCTAACCAAGTGAATAACGTCCTGTGCTTCCCCTTCATTTTCCGCGGCGCCTTGGATGTTCGTGCATCTGCAATTAATGAAGAGATGAAAATTGCAGCGGTGCACGCTATTGCAGAAATCGCGCGTCAGGAAGTGCCAGCCATTGTTTCTCAGGCCTATGAGGGCGAAAACTTAGAGTTTGGTCCTAATTACATTATCCCTAAGCCGAATGATCCGCGCCTACTCGGTGCTGTGTCTTCTGCCGTGGCTAAGGCAGCCATTGATACGGGTGTGGCAAGAAAGGGATATCCTGCTCATTATCCGTTAAATACCTTAGATGATATCTTTCCTGGCGAAGCGCGTTTGAAAAGATCGTAGTACGAAGGAAGATCAAAAAAACCCAAAAAGTAAATATGCTTTTTGGGTTTTTTTGTGCGTATAAGTCTGGCTTAGAACAAATCTTCTAAGGATTGTTGTTCTTCACTGGAATAGGGGTCGCGGTATTCTTCGTCTTCAAGCTCAGGCACGCGTTCGCTTGGAAAGTGCTCGTAAACGCTGCCAGAACTTCCCGCTCTAGCCCTCAGGCCTGTTTTAGGGTTAATGCGTACAGTGCTAATACCTGACGGGCGTGGCAGTGTGGTTTCTGGGACATCTGCAAGCGCCTTGCCCATAAAGTGAATCCAGGCGGGCAGAGCAACACGGCCGCCATATTCGCCAAAACCTAGGCTAGTGGGGGTATCAAAGCCCACCCAAACGGCTGCCGATAAGGCTGGGGCATAGCCCACAAACCAAGCATCGACGTGTTTGTTGGTGGAGCCTGTTTTTCCCGCAATGTCATTGCGCTCTAGGCTTAATGCGCTGCGACCTGTGCCGCGAGTGATCACATCTTTTAGCATGGAATCCATTAACCAAGCGTTGCGCTCATCGATGCTGCGACGCACAGTTTGCACCGTTGGTAGGAGGTCGGCATCTTCTAGGTCGTTAAGTACGTTCTCAGCGAGCAAGTTGCCATAGGCGTCTTGCTCTTTTTCAGCGCAATCCGTCTCGTCGTCGCAAAAAACAAGAAGGGGTTTTTGCCACAAAACCTTACCGCTATTATCGTGAATGGTGTTGATAAAATTCGGTGGGATGTAAAAGCCACCATTCGCGAACACACTGTATGCGGCTGCCATTTCTAAGGGGGTCACCGAGCCACTGCCAAGCGCTAATGCTAATTCACGGGGAAAGCGTTCAATGCGAAAACCGAATGCAGCTAAATCCTGAAGGGTGTTGTCGATACCACTTTGCAGCAGGAGACGAATGGAAACTAGGTTGAGAGAGCGGTAAAGCGCTTCGCGCACCCGTGTGGGTCCATAAAACTGCTTGGAATCACCTGTGGGACGCCAAGCGAGGTCGGAGCCTTCTTCTTGGAACACCAGAGGCGCGTCATTAATGATGGTGCCAGGGGTGGCGCCATGCTTCATGGCACTGCTGTAGATGAAGGGCTTAAAGGCGGAGCCGGGCTGCCGCTCCGCTTGTAAAGCGCGGTTATATTTTGAATGGGAAAAACTATAGCCCCCCTGTAGCGCTTTAATACTGCCGGTTTTAGGCTCCACTGCCACCACAGCGCTTTGGGCTTGGGGTATTTGTGCTAGACGCCATTGGGTGCTTTTTTCTTCAGTAAAAATAGGGCGAACATACACTAGATCGCCCACCGAAATAATATCCTTGGCAGTGGTGGGGGCAGCTCCTAAGGAATTTAGGCCCTTGTATGGCCGTGCCCAACGTAAGTGTTCCCAGTGCAGCTTGGAGCGAGTGCCGTTGCGAAAGACCACCTCGGCTTGGCGTTCGGCGACTTGAGTGACTACCACGGGTTCAAGGTTGGCAACTGTGGTGAGTTTTTTTAACGCCTGTTGCCATTGCTTACGCGCTTGTTGGGCCAGGGCTTGGTCAGACGGGGATGTTGCAAGCTCCTCCTCTGCAGCTGCCTCGAGGCGCTGTTGGCGAGGGGGCAGTGCACCAGGGTCGGGTAGCTGGCTAATATCGTATTGCGTAATTGCGCCGCGCCAGCCGTGGCGTTCGTCGTAATCATGTAATTGCAGGCGCAGACTTTCCATGGCTGCTTTTTGGGCTTTGCTATCGAGGGAGGTGTAGACGTGCAAGCCGAGAGTGTAAGCGTCTTCGCCGAACTGATTTATCGCAAATTGACGAGCCATTTCAGCCACATATTCACCGCCGTTAAGCACTTGGCTTAATTGATGTTTGGCGGTGTCCTCTTCTTCCACGGCGGCAGCTAGTTGCTCGTTAGAGATATAGCCTAGATGAGCCATGCGACCAAGGATCCAGTTACGTCGTTGGGTGGCGCGTTCAGGGTTGCTAATTGGATTGTAAGCGGAAGGGGCTTTCGGAAGGCCAGCCAGCATAGCTGCTTCTGGCAGAGTCAGTTCGCTTAATTCTTTGCCATAGTAAACTTGGGCCGCAGCGGCAATACCGTAAGCTCTGTGCCCTAGATAAATTTTGTTCACATAGAGAGTAAGGATTTCTTCTTTGGTCAGCAGGCTTTCAATCTGCATGGCCAAGATGATTTCATTGAATTTGCGCAAGAAAGTCTGGTCGCGACTCAGGAAAAAATTACGCGCCACTTGCATGGTGATAGTAGAACCACCTGAACGAATTTGGCGATAGCGGAGCAGTTCCACCATGGCACGAGCCAAGCTTTTGAACTCCACGCCGCCGTGCTCAAAAAAGCCGTCGTCTTCGGCAGAAAGCAGGGCTTGTATATAAGTGGGTGGAATCTCTTCAAAATCCACAGGAATTCGGCGCTGTTCACCGAACTCGCCAATGAGCAAGCCGTCTTCGCTGTAAATGCGCAAGGGGGTCTGTAAACTAACCGATTTTAACTCGGTGGCAACAGGTAAACTTGGTCCCAAATATAAGTAACTTGCAGATAGGGTCATGACTAAAAAAGCAGAACCTAAGAGGGTTAAAAAAAGTGGTATCTGGAACCAATGTTTTTTTTGCAACATAATTCTCAAACTAAAGTGTTAAGTAAAAAAGAAGACCTCCTAGGGGCTTCTCTTGTGAAGTGCGTCATTATACGCAGTATTGCTTGTTGTGCTCCAATAAGCGTTCTGTTATTACTGACCGCTAAAGTAATTCAGCATGAGTAGAGTGTAACCTGTTATGCTCTTTATAAGAACTTAACGATCGTTAATTTTATGGGGCGAAACAAGTGCTGCCATTCTTAAGAAAAAAAGGCCAACGGATGCTGGGTATAGATATCAGTACCACAGCAGTAAAGTTGCTAGAACTTTCAAAAACTGGGGATAAATATCGGGTTAATACCTATGGGGTAGAGCCACTTCCGCCCAATGCGGTGGTCGATAATGTTATCTCTGATGTAGAAGCTATTGGGGATGCATTGGGCCGCTTAGTGGCGCGTGTGAAGCCCAATATTAAAACAGGAGCCGTGGCGGTAACCGGTGCTGAAGCTATCACCAAAGTTATCGAGATGGATGCAGATCTCACTGAGGACCAGATGGAGGATCAGCTCGAACTAGAAGCGGGTCAGCATATTACTTACCCCATCGATGAAGTTCGGATGGATTTTTGTGTGCTAGGTCCCGTGGAAGGAAATCCAAGTCGCGTACAACTCTTGTTAGTGGCAAGCCGAACAGAGAACGTGCAACTACGAGTGGATTGCTTGGAAGTAGCAGGGCTGAAAGCAGCAGCGGTGGATGTGGAAGCCTATGCTATCGAGCGCTCCTTTAAATTGATTGAGTCTCAGATTCCAAATGTGCATGAACACGACGTGGTGGCGTTGTTTGACTTTGGTTCTTCCCTCGCCACTTTGCATGTAATTCATGAGGGACGAGTGATCTATAGTCGCGATTCGAACTTTGGTGGCAAGCAGCTCACCGAAGAAATTCAGCGTCGTTATGGTATTTCTCAGCAAGAGGCTGGGATGGCAAAGAAAACTGGAGAGTTGCCCGACGACTATGAGAGTGAGGTGTTAGGCCCATTTAAGGATGCTGTATTACAGCAAATTAGCCGCTCCTTGCAGTTCTTTTATAGCTCCTCTCAGTTTAATGAAGTTGGCCATATAGTATTAGCAGGGGGAACGTCTTCCATTAGCGGTCTGCCAGAGTTGGTGGAAGAGCACATGGGGATTAGTACAAGCTTAGCGAACCCTTTCCTAGATATGACGCTCGCTAACAAAGTTAGTGCTGCTAGCATCGCTAATGATGCACCAGCGCTAATGGTAGCTTGCGGGTTGGCGCTAAGGAGTTTCGACGAATGAGTACAATAACGCGAATTAACTTGTTGCCATGGCGTGAAGAACGCCGTGCTAAACGCCAACAAGAGTTTTATATGCTGCTGTTTGCCGCCTTGTTGTTAGGTGGTTTAGTGTGGTGGCTATGGCAAGGAATGGTGCAATCAAGCATTGATAATCAAAATGCGCGCAATAACACAATTCAGACTTCTATTTCAGGCCTTGATAAAAAGATAGCCGAAATTAAAGATATTGAGGAGCGCCGTAATGAGCTCGTTGAGCGCATGAAGGTTATCCAAGACTTGCAAGGCAATCGCCCTTCTGTGGTGTATGTGTTTGATGAGTTGGTGCGTATTTTGCCCAAAGGGGTTTATTTCACAGATGTGAAGCGCTCTGGCGAAACTTTCACCATCGAAGGGGTGGCAGAGACTAATAACTATATTTCAGCCTTAATGAGAAATATGACCTCTTCTGCCTGGTTCGGGCGGCCAACACTTTCAAGAGTATCCACCCTTGCAGATGGTCGGCGTGCTTTTGTGCTGTCGGTTAAGCAAGAGTCTCCCGGAACTGAGGAGGACGAAGAGTGAAGCTTTCAGAGTTAAAAGATATTGATGTCCAAGAAATGATGGAGAAGCTGCAAGGCTTGGACATGGAGAACGTTGGCTCCTGGCCAACTTTTGCCAAGGTACTAGCAGCAATTGTGGTGTTTGTTGTGGCTGTAGGCGCTAGTTACTTTTTAAGCATTACTGAGCTTAACGATCAGCTAGAACAAGCAAAAAACAAAGAAGTCACATTAATGCAGGAGCTTGAGCGCAAAGCGTTTAGAGCCTACCACTTGGAAGACTATCGCAAGCAGCTTGAAGATATGGAAGAAACGTTTGGCTCTTTGCTACAGCAGTTACCCCAAGAAACGGAAGTGCCTGGGCTCTTAGAGGATATTTCCCATACCGGTATTGGTAGTGGGTTGGAGTTCGATAAAATTGAACTCGATAAAGAGATCGAGAAAGAGTTTTATGCTGAACTGCCGATTAAAATGAGCATTAGAGGCGAGTACCACGGTATGGGTTCTTTTGTTAGTGGTGTTGCAGCTCTGCCAAGAATTGTGACGCTGCATGATTTTCACATCAAGCCTATGTCAAATAAAGGCGATAGTAATGCAGATATGTTGCAAATGGATGTAACAGCAAAAACCTATCGTTACTCTGCGCGTAGCGCTAGTAGCTCGAGCCAGCGACGCTAGGGGGTGGGGCAATGAGAAAGAAATTGCGAGCAATGTTTTTTGTGGGTGTGGCTGCAACAATGACTGCTTGTGGTGGCGGCGATGATAGAGATCTAAACCAAGCCATCCAGGAAATAATTAGCAAGCCACGGGGTGCAATTAAGGCGCCACCTGAGTTTAAGTCTATTGCTACTTATAAATATGACGCTCACCATCTTCGTGCGCCCTTTTCTAAGCCGGTGGATGAACGAGCGAAACAAGCCTCCAATGTAAAAAGCGTAGAACCTGATTTAGATCGCGCGAAGGAGTACTTGGAGAGCTTTAGCTTGAGTAGCTTGCGCATGAAGGGAACTATTAATGGTGCTGATAAGCAGCTAGAAGCCTTGATACAAGATACCGACGGCGAGCTCAGCCGAGTGCGTGTTGGTTCCTACATCGGACGTAACTTCGGGCGCGTAATAGGTATCGAGGAAGCGCGCATTGAAATAATTGAAATAGTGCCTGATGGGCAAGATAACTGGGTAGAACGCCCAACTTCACTTTTACTGACAGAATAAGTTGCTGGGGATAGCCGTGATGAATAATAAGCGTGCAAATAACGTAACTCGCCAATGGCTTGCAGGGTTTTTATTAGGGCTAATTAGCCTTGGTGTAAGCTCTATGGCTACGGCGACATCATTAACCAATGTGGAATACAGCGCCCTTAAAGGGAGCCAAGTAGAGGTGCGGCTGCAGTTTGATGGCAGCGTGCCAAATGTGGATAGCTATAGCATTGAACAGCCCGCGCGCATTGCGTTAGATTTGCTTGATACCAGTAGCAACCTTAAGCAGCGCAATCACAGAATTGATTCCGATCCAGTACGCAGTCTAACTGTAGTAGAAGCTAAAGATCGCACCCGAGTTATCGTAAATTTATCTAGCCTTACAGGTTACGATACGCAAGTAGACGGTAACACTTTGGTGTTGAAAATCGGCGGCAAAGATGATTCGCCAGCGGTGTTTGAGGTGGCAGAAGAAGAGGCTGCTTCGGCACAATCGGGTGATGTGAAGAATATCGATTTTCGCCGCGGCTCAGATGGCGAAGGGCGCGTTATCGTAAACTTAGCTAAAACTAGCACTCCTGTGGATGTTCGCGAAGAACGAGGCCGCTTGGTGGTGAAGTTCTTAGGTGCAACCACGCCTAGACAATTGCGAAAGCGTTTGGATGTGACGGATTTCGGCACACCTGTTAATCACGTAGAAACACGCCAAGAAGATGGTTCCACAGTAATGACCATTGAAGCCGCAGGTGAATGGGAATACTTGGCTTATCAGGCAGATACTGCCTTTAGCATCGATGTTAAGCCACTTAAAGCAGATGCCAAGGATAGCCGCAAGGATAAGTTTGAATACACGGGCGATAAGCTGTCTTTAAACTTCCAGAACATTGAAATGCGCTCAGTACTACAGCTGATTGCTGATTTCACCGGTCTCAACCTTGTGGCTTCTGATACGGTGAGCGGTAGCATTACTTTGCGTTTGCAGAATGTGCCTTGGGACCAAGCGTTGGATCTTATTCTAAAAACCAAAGGCTTAGACAAGCGCCAAGTGGGCAACGTTCTTTTGGTGGCACCCGCTGCCGAAATTTCTGCCAGAGAAAAGCAAGAGCTAGAAAGCCAGCAACAGCTGGAATCCCTAGCGCCATTACGCACCGAGTATATCCGTATTAACTACGCAGTAGCTCGTGACATGGAGGCATTGATTAAAGCAGAATCCTCCACCTTGCTTTCTAGCCGCGGTTCTGTGGCAGTGGATGAGAGAACTAACACGCTTATTGTGAATGATGTGGCGCAAAAAGTGGAAGAAATCCGTGAGGTGCTTGCCCACTTGGATGTGGCTGTACAGCAGGTATTGATTGAAGCGCGCGTTGTTATTGCAACCTCTGACTTAACCGATGAGCTAGGTATTCGTTGGGGCGGCAGCCGCACGCATACAGCCGGTGGTAACACTGTGACCATGAGCGGTGGTTTAGGAAACAATATGGTGGTGGACTTTGGGCAGGAAAACAGTAATGCCTCTAACTTCACCCTTGGGTTTGTTAATAAGCGCGGTAATATTTTAGACCTTGAAATCTTTGCATTGGCCTCTGAAGGCTATGGCGAAGTGGTTGCCACGCCTAAAGTGCTAACCGCCGACCAACAGTCTGCTGAAATTGCATCGGGTAAAGAAATCCCTTACCAATCTTCTTCGGGTAATGCTGGTACCAACACAGAATTTAAAGAAGCTGAGTTGTTGCTGCGAGTAACGCCACGTATTACTCCAGAAGGCCGCATTAACATGGAATTAGAAATCACGAATGACTCTGTTGGCGAAATATTTGGCGGCGTGCCGAGTATTGATACCAACCGTGTTCAAACAACAGTGCTTGTTGATGATGGCGAAACAGTAGTGTTAGGTGGTATCTTCCAACAAACTCGTAACGAGGGAACATACAAAACCCCTTTCTTTGGTGATTTGCCATGGGTGGGTCGCTTGTTCCGTCGTGATTTCAGCAATAGCACCAAAGCAGAGTTGTTGGTATTTATCACACCCCGCTTGGTGGCAGAGAATTTTGTGAGCAGGTAAGTGATTGCCATACCTCAAGTAACAACCTCGATTTATCTCATTGGGCCCATGGGTGCTGGCAAAAGCACCCTGGGCCGTCATCTTTCACAAGTGCTAGATATTCCTTTCTACGATTCTGATAAAGTCATCGTAGAGCGCACAGGTGCTGATATTCCTTGGATCTTTGATATGGAGGGCGAAGAGGGATTTCGGCGTCGTGAAGAAGAAGTGATTGATGAGTTAACACAGAAACATACTATTATTTTAGCCACAGGCGGCGGCGCCATTACTCGCGCTGTTAATCGTGAGCGGCTGTCTCAACGAGGGCGAGTGTTTTATTTGTGGACACCAGTGCATGTGCAGCTAGCGCGTACACGCCACGATAAGAATAGGCCTTTGTTGCAAACTGAAAATCCTGAGCTGGTGCTAGAGAAACTCATGCAAGAGCGCCACCCGCTGTATGAGAGCACTGCACACCACACTATATCCACAGCAGCTGGAAATCTTAATCAAGTGACCGAAAAGCTTTTAGCTTGTCTTAAGGATGGGTCCTCATCATAATTTAGCCTCTAGAAAACGGCGAATTAAAAACTGGAGAGCATGAATGCGTACTTTGCAGGTGGAGTTGGGGCAGAGAAGCTACCCTATTTACATTGGTGAAAGCCTGCTTGGTGAAGGACTCATTCGCCGGCACATCAAAGGCAAACAAGCGCTAGTGGTATCCAATCAGGTAATTGCGGATCACTACCTTCCACAGGTACTGGAAGAACTAGAAGGGCTTGAATGTCATACCCTGATTTTGCCAGATGGTGAGCAATACAAAACCCTTGATACGTTAAATACTATTTTCTCCGCGCTGTTAGAACACGGACACAACCGCAGTACCACCTTAGTAGCCTTAGGTGGCGGCGTGGTGGGGGATATGGTGGGTTTTGCTGCAGCTTGCTACCAGCGAGGGGTTGACTTTATACAAGTGCCTACTACGTTACTGGCCCAAGTGGATTCTTCTGTGGGAGGTAAAACTGCAGTTAATCATTCTTTGGGCAAGAATATGATAGGGGCTTTTTATCAACCCAATGCCGTTGTTATTGATACCCAAGTACTCACCACTTTGCCCCAACGCGAATTAAGTGCAGGTTTGGCGGAAGTTATTAAGTATGGTTTGATCCGAGACCAAGAATTTTACCAATGGTTAGAGCAAAATATTGCATTATTGATGCAGCGTGATGCTCAGGCATTGATTCATGCCATAGAGCAAAGTTGCATCAATAAAGCGCAAGTGGTGGCAGAGGACGAAACCGAGCAAGGCAATCGTGCGCTATTAAACCTAGGCCACACCTTTGGGCATGCCATTGAAACAGCAACGAATTACAGTTTGTGGCTTCATGGCGAAGCGGTGGGTGCAGGCATGATGATGGCGGCAGAATTCTCGGCTGCCCTGGGTTGGCTCGACAAGGAGCAGTTGCCAGCACTGGCTGCTCTTCTCGAAGCAGCGGGTTTGCCTTTAACACCACCGGCTGAAATGAGTGCTGAGGACTTTGTGACTTTAATGTCGAGAGATAAAAAGGTACTCACAGGTCAAATTCGTTTAGTACTGCTAAAAGCCATTGGCGAGGCGGTGGTTACAGAGAATTTCTCCAACGAGGCTTTAATGGCTTATTTAAATAGCATTTGCGAGGCATGATGTTTTACGCAGGGGCAGAAAGACATTACGTAGTAGAAGCAATCCTCGACTCCACAACTCGCGGTGGCACAGTGATTATTACGGCGCCCGAGGGAGGTGGGGTAAGCACTGTATTAGGTTACGCTGCCATGCGTTTAGTGGACTACGCCACTGTTGTGCGCATTGATGCTGAGCAAGTGCACAGCAAAAATGAGCTAATGAGCTCCTTGCTTTCTTATTTCGATGTACCAAAAGATGATTTTTTGAGTGCACTTAACCATGCCTTAGCCCAAGGTCCACTTGTTGTCCTAGTGGACAATGGTCAACAACTGAGTTCTGAGCTGTTAGAGCTATTAGCAAAGCTTCAACAACATTTTGCGGGCGCTTTTGCTGTTGTAGTGGGCGGACAAACCCCACTAAAAGATAATGTGGTGGCTTCTGAGGCATGGGCCGAGGCGAGCTTTATAACTCTGCCGCCTTTGACGGCGGCCCAAGCAAGTGAATTTTTATTAAAGGTGCGCTCGGCCAAGGTAAGTGAAGAGCAGCTCGCACAAGATGCACAAGAGTTCTGGCCCCAAGCACTAATGGAGCGCCCTTTGCCGATGCAGTTTTCAGCGCTGCCGTGGAAGCATGTGGCGCTAGCTGTGGTGTTAATATTGTTGCTAGTATTGGTTTGGGCGCTTAACAGAGAACCAAGAGAAGATAAAATTAAGCTAGCCATCACTCCCATAGCTGAAACTGAAAAGGATATGGACTCGGTGCAAGAGCTTGAGCCAGAGGAGCTTGTTCTAGCGCCTGCGCCAAAAAAGGATACTCGTAAGCCTTCCGCCATTGAGGAAAGGGCGGCGAGGGATATCGTTTTCGATCCTGAAGCGAAAAGGGCGCAAGAAGAAAAAGCCAAACAAGAGCAAGAACGTCAGCAAGAAATAGAGGAGCTTGAGCAAAAGGAGCTAGAGAAGGTCCCCGCTCCCGTAATAAACGACGTGCCGCCGCCAACGTCAAAGGATAAGCAGCAGGAGGATGTTGCGGAAAGCAGTGCTCGTTCTAATTCTTGGTTGGCTGCTCAGGATGCTGAGCTTTGGATGGCACAAATCACCTTAGCAACCACTGAGCAGCAAGCTCAAGAGCTTTGCGGGCAGCTAGGTCTTAATAAGACCGCTTATTATCGCGCAATTCGCAATAATCGCAGCGTCTATATTGTGTTGCTCGGGGCTTTTGCCTCAAGGGATGAGGCCAAAGATGCGCTGGCTAAGCTGCCATCAGAGTTTGCTGAACAAGGCCCTTTCTTGCGCCAATTAGCGCACATTCAAGCCGAACTGTAGTGAAACTGCAGATTGCAGGGTGCTTAGGCGTAGCATGTGCTATGCTCTTGGCCTTTCACTATCCATAAACTTTTGTGAGAGTGTTTTATGACCTTGCCTGTTTTGAAGAATGATCGATTTTTACGCGCCTTAAATCGTGAGTCTGTGGATATGACGCCTGTGTGGATGATGAGACAGGCGGGTCGTTATTTACCGGAATACCGCGCTTCACGAAAAAACGCAGGTTCCTTTATGGACTTATGCCGTAATGCAGAATTTGCCTGTGAAGTAACGCTACAGCCTCTTGAGCGTTATCCATTAGACGCCGCCATTTTGTTTTCAGATATTCTAACTATCCCCGACGCCATGGGTATGGGGTTATACTTCGAAGCCGGCGAAGGCCCGCGCTTTGAACGCCCAGTTCGTACCGCCAAAGACATTGAAGCACTCCCTATTCCTGGGGCCGAGGACGAGCTAGGTTATGTAATGAACGCGGTGAGCACCATCCGCAAAGCATTAAACGGTCGTGTTCCTTTGATTGGCTTTGCTGGTAGTCCATGGACCTTGGCCACTTACATGGTGGAAGGTGGTTCATCCCGTGATTTCCGTTTGTTAAAAGAATTGATGTATAAGCAGCCTGAGGTGGTGCATTTATTGCTTGATAAGCTAGCGGAATCCGTGACGAGCTACCTAAACGCCCAAATCAAGCATGGCGCGCAGGCGATTCAAATTTTCGATAGTTGGGGAGGGGCCTTGTCTTGGCCTGCTTATCGTGAATTCTCTTTGCAATACATGCAGAAAATCATTGATGGCTTGATTCGCGAAAACGAAGGCCGCAAGGTGCCGGTTATTTTGTTTACCAAGGGCGGTGGCTTATGGCTCGAGGATATGGCAGCTACAGGCTGTGATGCCTTAGGTCTTGATTGGACCATTAGTATGGAAAATGCTCGACAGCGAGTTGGCGATAAAGTCGCTTTACAAGGAAACATGGATCCCGCTGTGTTGTATGGTTCGCCTGAATCCATTCGTAAGGAAGTAAAACGCATCCTAGATGATTTTGGACCTCATAATGGCCACGTGTTTAATTTAGGGCACGGAATTACTCCTTTTGTAGATCCAGAACATGCGCGAGTGTTTATTGAGGCTGTGCATGAGTTTAGTGCACGCTAAATATGCTCGGTGAATGCCCTTGTTTTAAAGCCCGAAAATATTTCGGGCTTTTTTTTGGGCTCAAAGCTTGCAGGAACGACCGCTAACAAGGCTAGTGTTACGCTTGTCAGCGGGAACAGTAATAGCATCAAGCATGGCTTTTAGAACTCGCTCCATTTTTTCTTCAGAGTAGAAGGGCTGGCGATGTTGTAAAACATAGATGTATTTGCCATGGCGGAATAACATAAATCCATAGTAATAATCTCCCGATACGGGCGGAAAGTTTTTAGCCGCTTGGCTGTCTACTTGAATATGATGAATGGCCATCATAGTTAACGGAACCGAGCCCGTATACGTTTTCTTATAAACGGGTGCCACCGCCTTTACCACAGCAGAGGAGCTGGTACGGGTTTTGGTGTAGCTGTCTAACGCTAATTGCAACAGCGCTGCGTCTGCAATAAATGGAGGTGTGTTTAAAGTGGGGTTGCCTTCTGCTGCTAATAGGTCGATGCGGAAAAAGCGATTTTCATCATCCCATAGAGTGGTGGAAACATTATGCGCATCACATTCTTCCATAATGGTTGCTTTGCCGCGAAAGATGTTGTTACTCAAGTCTAAGGCGTAGATTTTTTGTGGTGCTCCGTAGAGGGTTTTGCTGCTAGAGCCAAGCGTTTGGCAACCGCTCAGTAAAAAACCACCGATAAGTAACCAGAAAAACAGTGGGCGTATCATTTTTTTCCCCAGAAAAATTACTAAATAGGTTCAGGTAAAATAAAAAGATCTTTATTAGTGTTGTGAACACGCATGGCGAAGTTGGCAATGTCGCATTGTGCAGCCATCTCGATGTCTGCAGCGCGAAGCCGCGGATTGCTTTGATTAAAAAACTTAACAGCAGCTTTGGCGTTAAGAGTTCGCTGTTGTGCTTCTTCCGCGCTAATACCTTCACCGCCCAATAATCCCTTGATGTATTGAGCACAAGCCACATCTTCGTCGCCAGTAGGATGAGAGGCAACGAGTACCACCTGTGGCGGCGATAAGGCCATGACCGCCTTGGCAGTGGCGCTGGCTGAGGCCAAGCCCGTTACAAACAGGTGAGCACAAGGCTGCGCGTTTAAAGTGGCTATTACTCCATTGGTGGTGCGCATAATAAGCGGCCTATGATTAAACTCTGTTTGGCTAACTTCCCAGGGGGAGTTGCCAAAGTCAAAGCCATCGATGGGCAGAGCATCTATTTCGCCTGCTAGCAAAGCATTGGGTAGTTGCTGTTTGAGCGAGAAGGCTTCTTCAGCTGTGGCCACAGGCCAAATACGGCTAGCGCCCTGTTGAAAGGCGTGGTGCGCAGTGGTAAAAGCACGAATAACATCAATAACAACAGTAACGCCCAAAGCATTCGCAGGGGGCTGATGCCCTTGTGAAATTATAATATTCAAAACAGTAAACCTATGCCCCAATTGACGTTATTAAATGCGTCGTGTTTACCCTGATAGCGTTCAGCGGCTAGCGTAAAGGTTAAACGGTCGGCCACGGTTAGACGGTGTTTGGGGGTGTTGGTTTGGGTGAGGAAGTCCACAATGGCTCGGTAGTTAAAATCTGAGCGGACTCGGAACACCTGCCCCTCTGTCCCATATCCTAGCTGAAACTGAATGAGGCGGCTAAACCCCACCCCGACGTAAGCATTATGCACCCACTCATCTGAGACACGCTGTTCAGGTGTGTCCTGACCGTATTTGTTGGAGGCCTTACCAAATTTCTTGCTACTGATGCCACCATTTAATGCCACGCTACTGTAGTTAATGTCCATAAAGTAGCTGTTCCCTACGTTTTTGCTTGGGTCCACACGGCCTGCTGAAACCACTGTGCCACGTTGCACATAAGTGCCTTTATAGGGTTCTGAAGGATTAGCATTAACAGTAGTGGCAAAAAGGGAAGTAGCGAGTAGGGCGCCGCAGGCTGTAAGAGTTGTTATTCGCATGGCATGTCTCGTTGTGGTTGTTAACGGTATCGTTATTATTTTTGTATACGCAAAATTCATGAGTTCATATTATGCCTGATAAGATTGTATTCAACGAGTGCTTTGAATGCTTAAAATGCCCGCGCTAGAGCCCATATGTCGACACGCCTCGCGCCAAGTGTGATAAGCGCCTGAGCTGCTTCGTTGGCTGTGCTACCTGTGGTAATAACATCGTCCACTAAAGCAATGTGGTGAAAATTAAATGGTTTCCTAACGCTGAAACTTCCTTGAATATTCTGTTTTCGCTCACGGCGGGTTTTGCCTTGTTGTGATTGTGTGTGGATGTGTTTCTTTAAGAGCGGTACACAGGGCAGCTGCAGCTCTTGGGCTGCAAATTTTGCTAAACGCTCTGCTTGATTAAACCCACGGCGCCAACGGCGACGAAAGTGTAATGGAATCGGCACTAACACCTCTGGCAATGGCGCAATGTGGTGAACATGTTGCAGCCATAGCTGCTTGAGGCAAGCTTCAGTTGTGTGCTGGCGCAAATGTTTGTAGTGAATCAATAATTGATTGAGTGGAAAGGCATAGCGATACCCTGCAAAAACCTTGTGAAAGTAGGGCGGCTCTTGCAGACACGCTAGGCAATGGCTGGCCTTGCCATACAAAATTGCACCACAAATGCATGTTTCTAATCGTTGCTGATAAAGGGGAATAAATAAGTGCTTACAGCTTGGACAGATGGCCGAAGCGGAGGAAGAAGAACATAAGGTACAGATTGTGTGTGCAGAGAATCCAATCATTGTAAACCTCAAAAGATAAAATTTGTTGACACGATTGCTTAGAGCTCGGTAGGCTTGCGCTATCCTTGGTTTGGAGATAAAAGCATGCAAGTTTCTCTTAATGGGCCACAAGAGGCCAAAGCGCAAAGTGTTGTCCGCCATAACTGGCATAGGGGTGAGATAAAAGCCCTGTTTGATTTACCCTTTAATGATTTATTATTTCGCGCGGCCTCAATTCATCGACAGTATTTCTCTCCAAACGAGGTGCAGGTTTCCACGTTGTTGTCCATTAAAACGGGAGCTTGCCCAGAAGATTGCAAGTATTGCTCGCAGTCAGGGCATCACAATACGGGGCTAGAAAAAGAAAAATTAATGGCGGTGGCTGAAGTTATAAAAGAAGCTAAAGCAGCCAAGGCACAAGGCGCTAGCCGTTTTTGTATGGGAGCCGCTTGGCGTAGTCCGCGTGCAAAAGATATGCCGGTCGTATTGGAAATGGTGCGCGAGGTAAAGGCATTAGGCTTAGAAACGTGTATGACGCTGGGCATGCTAGATGAGAAACAGGCCCAAGCGTTAGCTGACGCAGGGCTTGATTATTACAATCATAACCTTGATACCTCTCGTGAATATTACACTACCATAGTGACTACGCGCACTTATGATGACCGCCTCACTACGTTAGCGCACGTGCGCGATGCAGGCATGAAAATATGCGCCGGCGGCATAGTGGGAATGGGAGAGCGTCGTGAAGACCGCATTGGCTTACTGCAACAACTAGCTAACCTTCCCCAACATCCTGAGTCTGTGCCCATCAATATGTTGGTGAAAGTAGAAGGAACCCCGCTGGGGGATAGTGATGATTTAGACCCACTAGAGTTTGTGCGCACCATAGCAGTGGCACGTATTTTGATGCCAACATCTTATGTGCGCTTATCGGCTGGGCGTCAGCAAATGGATGATAGCACTCAGGCTTTATGCTTTTTTGCCGGTGCTAATTCTTTGTTTTGCGGTGAGCGCTTACTCACTACAGAGAACCCAACTCTCAATAAGGATGAGCAGCTTTTCTCCCGTTTAGGTATTCAGCCTTTAGTACAGCAAGATGCACAAAGCGATGAGCACCTGCATGCTGAACTTACAGGACAAGTAGCGGAGCAGAAGGGCTTGTATTATAACGCCATGGCGAAATAGTTATGTGGTTTTCAGCAGCGCATTTTGCCCCAACCCTTAGCGAGCGGCAGCGGCAAAATACATGGCGAACCCCACAGCCTTGGTGTGAGGCCCAAGCCACAACAATAAGCTATCAAGGCAAACGTTTACTTAACTTTGCTAGCAATGATTATTTAGGGTTGGCGCATCACCCAGACATTAAACAAGCCGCAATCAAAGCATTGCGGGTTGCAGGTGTAGGCAGCACGAGCGCTGCTTTGGTGTGCGGCCAAAGCCATTATCATGCAGCTTTAGAAGAGCGCCTGGCTACTTTTATGGGGAAGCCTAAGGCCCTGTTATTTAGTAGCGGTTATACTGCCAACCTAGCGGTGTTGAGTACCTTACTCAACGCCAAACATGCTCTGTTTCAAGACCGTTTAAATCACGCCTCCCTGCTTGAAGGGGGGCTGCATAGTGGTGCTTACTTTCGCCGTTATCGCCATGGGGATATGGCGCACTTAGAGCAACTGCTAAAGCGCCAAGAAAAACCCACCTTAGTGGCAACGGACGGGGTGTTCAGCATGGATGGCGATATAGCGCCTTTGCCGGCCCTGTTGCAGCTTTGTCAACAGTACAATGCCTTGCTATACGTGGATGATGCTCATGGCTTTGGCGTGCTAGGCGCCCAAGGGCGTGGTATTGCTGAGCATTTTGGAGTGCCCTTTGCTTCTCTGCCGCTCACTATGGTGACGCTAGGCAAAGCCTTGGGTGTATCGGGAGCGGCTGTGGTGGGCGATGAGCACTTAATCGATTATCTACAACAGTTTGCCAAACCTTATATTTTTACCACAGCCATGTCACCGGTCATGGCGGCTGCTGCGTTAAGGGCGTTAGAGTTAATTCAAGAGGAGCCCTGGCGGCGTGAAAAAGCCACTACCTTAGCGCGGTATTTTCACCAAGAAGCTGTGCGCATGGGGTACACTATGGCGCCATCCAATACACCCATTCAGCCCCTGATTGTAGGTACTAACGGCGCCGCCTTGCATTTGAGCCACTGGCTCTTTGAGCGAGGTGTATTAGCAACTGCTATTCGTCCGCCCACGGTGCCACTAGGCACAGCCCGCTTGCGCTTTACGATAACCGCGGCACATAGCCGAGCAGAAGTAGATACTCTACTGTCTTTATTGGCGCAAGCAGCAGCAACACAGGGGGTTGCGAAAGCGAGATAAATGATGAAACAACCTTTATTGCCCTTCTACAATACTTACCGCAGTACTTGCGAGCAGCCTGTCGCAAATTTGGTATTGCTTCATGGCTGGGGGCTGCACTCCATTGTATGGGACCATTTGATGCCCAGCTTGTTGGCTAATTTCCAAGTTACAGTGATTGATTTGCCAGGTATGGGGCAAAGCCCTCTACCGAACAGGAATTATGATTTAGGTTTTGTCACTGAGCAGGTGCTTGCGGTGATGCCCGAACAAGCACATGTGCTAGGTTGGTCCTTGGGCGGTTTGGTGGCGTTGAATATTGCTTATCAGGCGCCGGAGCGGGTGTTGTCGGTGGCAACGTTTAATACTAGCCCTAAATTTACAGCAGACCACACTTGGCCTGCTGCCATGGCGCCAGAGGTGCTAGCTAAATTTGCTGAAATTTTAGCTGAGGACCAAGAAGGTACTTTAATTCGGTTTTTGGCTTTGAACTGCAAGGGCAGTGCCACTGTGCAGCAGGATGTGCGTGAGCTACGCGATATCTTATATTTTTGTGGTTTACCCAACCCTAAAGCGCTAGCCGGTGGCTTAGAAATATTGCGCACAACGGATTTGCGCGCTGTATTACCACAAATAAAAGTACCTGTGTTGATGCTGTTTGGCGAGACAGACCATATAGTGCCAGCTGCTGCGATGAACGCTGTTGACGAGTTAAATGCCGGTGTGGAGGTGGCGTTGTTAGCTCAAATGGCTCATGTGCCCTTTATTTCAGACCCTGAGCTAAGTGCCCAAGCTTTATATGACTTTTATAGCAAGCATATTGGAGTAACCCTCGATAGTGATTAGCCACCAAGAGGCCGTCGCCTCACAGTTTTCCCGTGCTGCATTCTCTTACGATAGGTATGCCCAAGTACAATTAGGCGTAGCACGGAGCCTATTAGCCTGGTTGGAACCTAGCGAAGCTATCGGTATGGCCGCTGATTTGGGGGCTGGTACCGCCCCTATGGCTTGGCAGCAGCGCCGATTGCGGCCCAATTATCATTGGTGGGCTGTGGATTTTTCCCCAGCCATGCTGGCAGAGGCTAAAGATAGAGGGCGTATGGCGCCTAATTATCAAGGTCTATGCGCAAATGTGATGCAGTTGCCTTTGGCTAATCAATCGTTACAGTTGATGTATTCCTCATTTGCATTGCAATGGTGCCAAGATTTACCGGCGCTAGGCGCGGAGTTGTTTCGTGTGGCAGCACCTGGAGCAGAGCTGTTAATAGCCGTACCCGTGGCAGGTACGTTGCGTGAGCTGGCTGCTTGTTGGGCGCAAGTGAGTCATGACCAACATGTGAACCAATTGGCAGATAGTGAGCAATGGTTAGCGGCGCTCAATGGAGCGGGGTGGCTACTCGATGATATGGCCGAGCAACAAATTACAGAGTATTACCCCACGGTGCGGGCTGTGTTAGAGCAGCTGAAGCATACAGGAGCCAACCACGTGTCAGAACGTCGTTCTGGGCTGATGGGTAAGCAGCAATGGCAGGCTTTTACGCAAGCTTATGAGGATTTGAGGCAAGCCACCGGTATACCCATGACTTGGCAGGTGCTGTTGCTGCGCCTCAGGCGAGGAAGCTTATGCTAACGGGGCGTTTCTTTGTAACAGGTACGAACACTGGGGTGGGAAAAACCTGGGTGGCATGTGAGTTATTAAAACAGGCAAGCCGTGCGAATAAGCGTTGTTATGGGGTTAAACCTGTGGCTTCTGGTTGCACACAGGTGCAAGGCGAGCTGCGTAACGAGGATGCTATGGCGCTAATGAAAGCTTCCTCCATAAAACTTTCCTACTCCATGACAAACCCTTTTGCGTTTGAGCCCGCAGTGGCACCGCACTGGGCGGCGCAGCAAGTGGGCTGCACTTTATCTGTTGCTCAGCTTGTTGATGGTATGGAAGCAGCTTTGTCTCATCAGGCAGAGTTGGTGCTTGTGGAAGGCGCTGGTGGGTGGTTGGTGCCATTAAACGCTAAGGAGACGTTAGCAGATTATGCCCAAGCGTTAGGGTATCCCGTGATTATGGTGGTGGGGTTAACTTTAGGTTGTATCAATCATGCCTTGCTCACTGCTGAGGCAATTAAGCAGTCAGGCCTATCTTTAGCGGCTTGGGTGCCCAACGCAACGCCCAGCGCGGAGCAGCCCCGTGAAGAACAAGAGGCGAATATTGCTTATTTAACCGCGGCGCTGGGGGTAGCCCCTTTGTTAATAATATAATTAAGCTTAAACGGCGAGTTGCGCAAAGCATGCCGCTCTCGTTCCATGAGTTGCTCCCACAAGGTGTGGTTGTCGCAGGTGGAACTTGTCGGAACCCAAATGCTAAGTTGAAGCTCATGGCTCGATAGGGCCTTGATTTCAATTTTTTCACAATGCTCGCGCGCCAAATGCTGCAGCAATGCTAAGCGAAATATAATAGCCGCCTGCCCCCACACTAGTTGTTGTGATGGTGGTAGTTTGAGCCAAGTTGCCATAGGAAACTCGCTACGCTGCGCTTCCACTAAAAACGCTAAATACTGTTGCTCTTGGCGCGAAAAACCAGCGATATCTGCGGTTTGGAGAAAATAAGCACCGTGCTTTTGGTATTGATGTTTGGCAACGGTGAGCCCCAGCTCTCTGGTTTGAGTTGCCCAACGCAAAAAGTGTTGTTGCTCCTTGCTAATACGCCATTGATTAGTGAGTGCGCCTAGGTGGGTGTTTAGCAGCCCGATGATGGGTGTATTGGTCTGTTGTGTTAAGGCAAAACGTTTGCAGAGAGCATCAATGCTGTGTTCACGCGGGTCTAGTTCACCAAGGCGAAGTTGCATGTCGTATAAAATGCCTTCACGCAAAGCGCCTTCCACGTAGTGCACTGCCTCCAACTCAAAAGCCGCGAAAACAGCGCATAGAATAGCAACGCCTGCAGGCAAGATGGCTGCTCTTTCCGGCTCAAGTCCTGGGAGGGTTAGAGTGGTTAGGCAGTTTTCCGCAATAACAATATCTTTTAACCGCCATAGGGCTTCTCTGGTGATAAGGTGCTCGGGCGCTAACCCTATGGCAAACAACACGGAGGCAATTGTTTGTGCAGTGCCGCTGCTGGCCACCGCTACTTGCCATGTTGAAGCGAGATAATTGTCGCGGATGCTAAGCAACTCGGCATAAGCCGCAGCTTGGGCTTTGGCCATAGCTGCGGTGGTAATATGTCCATCGGCAAAAAAACGTTGGCGATACACAACACAACCCATGCTAAGGCTACTTAGGTGCTTGGGGTAGTGATTTTCGCCAACGATAACTTCGGTGGAGCCCCCGCCAATATCCACCACTAGTTGGGTGGAAGCATCTTGGGGAATCGCTTTGGCTGCGCCTAGGTAAATGAGGCGTGCCTCTTCACGTCCTGAAATGACTTCTATTGGATGGCCCAATATGGTTTCAGCACGTTGCAAAAAAACGGCTAGATTCTGAGCATCACGCAGGGTTTTTGTGCCCAGTGCCCGTACTTTTACATCGGGCTTGGTTTTTAGCACTTGGGAAAACTGAGTTAAGCAAGCAAATGCTGATTCAAGAGCGTGGTCTTGTAGATAGCCTTGTTCATCTAGCCCTGCCGCGAGCTCTGTTTTTGCACGGTGCTTTTCGTCAAAGAGAAGCTGCCCGTCTTGGTTCTTAGCCACTAGCAAGTGAAAGCTATTCGAGCCCAGGTCAACAGCTGCTAGGTATGGGGAGGACGTAGAGGGGCAAGTGCGCGGCATGGGGTTCCTGGCTGATAACAAATGTAAAGGCGACAAAATTTTAAGTGCGGCTAAGATTAGCACCGAAAGAGCAAAATCGCGACACTTTGCGCGTTTTGTAAAACATTGCCCACGGTGGAACTCACGTTACACGGGTGTGTCTACTGGTTAGTATTAATAATGAGGAATAGTAAATGAAACGTACTGTAGTTGGTGCTTTAGCCTTGTCTGTTGCAGTGTCTGCTTGCGCAAGCGCGGGCGGTAGTGCTTTAAGTAAAGTGGCGCCTTTCCCCGAAGCGGAAGCGGGTTTTGCGCGACACGTGATTTGGCTTGAAAAAGCAGACCATGAAGACGCCAAGAAAGTCGAAATCATTGCCGGTAAGACCATTGAAGTTGATTGTAATCATCATCGTTTTGGCGGTTCACTTACCGAACAGACTTTATCTGGCTGGGGTTATTCTTACTATGAACTGAAAGAGGTGAAAGGGCCTGCCGCTACCATGATGGCTTGTCCTGGAGATAGTAAGGAAGAGCGTTTTGTGCCTGTGCAGGGCGATGGGTTCTTGCTGCGCTATAACAGCAAGTTGCCGGTGGTGGTGTATGCGCCCGAAGGCGTGGAGGTGAATTACCGAGTGTGGGAAGCCAACCACAACTTGATTCCTGCCAAACAGCAATAACAGCTGCTTTATGCCTCGCAATATGCTAACAAGGTAATGTTCCTTTTATTCTTATTGCGGGGTTCTTGTTGATGAGCCGTGCCTTTGTGCGGGAAGAAGATGGCGATTTGCCTGAGGATTTACCTGAACTTCCCATTAGTCCCCATCCTAACTACGTAACCCCGACAGGGTTGGTTTTGCTAGAGCAAGAATTATCCGACGTCTTGCGCAAGCTCTCGCAGCTCGATTCTGAGCAACTCGACTTTCGTCAGCAAACGGCTTTATTAGAGCGCCGCGTGCGCTGGTTGAGGGCACGGATTAGCGCAGCAATTCTAGTGCCGGTTGGTGCGGGCGAGTCTCCTGAAACGGTGGCTTTTGGGCATTTTGTTGCCCTAATAGATGAAAATGACAACGCTTTTGTGGTGCAAATAGTGGGGGAAGATGAAAGCGAGCCAGCAGCTAATAAGGTCAGTTGGCGCTCGCCTTTAGCGCAAGCATTGCTAGGCGCCAATATCGGCGAAGAGGTGCTGTGGCAACGGCCAGTAGGTGATTTGCTGGTGGAAATAACTGGAATTTTCCACCAGCAGCCCGTGTCAGTGTGAGCGTTTAGCTAGCCATTCGGCAATCAGCGGCCAGCTTTCTTTAGGCGCTTGAGTGCCGCTGACTATGCCTACGTGCCCGCCAGAAACAAGTTCGAAGTGTTGGTCTTTACTGCTTACCAAGGCCTGTAAAGGTTGGGTGCATTTGGGTAGCACTATGGTGTCACCGCGACCATTGATAAAGAGTATGTTGCTTTCCACAGGCGTAAGGGTGTGTTGTTCTCGCATCGGGAGGCGATTGTTGGCAACGCAGTTCTCAGTCCATAGGTAATGAACAGTATCTTGGATAATACCGCCAGGGTAGGCCACCATATCATCAAGAAAAGCACTGTTTGTTGCATGGGCGCTAACGAAATCGTCGTTTTCTAGATGACGTACCAATTGCCAGTATCCCTTGACGCTGTTCACGGGGGAGGTGAGTTTGAACGCCAGGCTGTTGGCCCAACCGGGCGACCGCCAGAGAGCAGAAGGCGATTGATAAACACGCCAACCAGTTTTCTTATGCACCCAGCTGAGTGCCTTGCTAATACGTTGATATTGCTCGCCTAGCACGCCATTGGCGTGATAGTCTCCAGGCGCCCCGAGTAGTACTAGGTTGCGGATGTGTTTGTCTTGGTGCAAGGCGGTGTAACATAGGCTGAAAAGCGCGCCAAAGCTCCAACCATGCAAAGACAAGTCTTGGCTGCCGCTATGCTCTCGCACTTTGTTCAGCAAGCGTGGCATATAGTCAGCGAAGTAAGTGCTAAACCTGTGGTGGTTATGACGGCGTCCTGGTTTGCCCCAATCAATTAAGTACAGCTCGAATCCCTTGGCGCGTAAAAAGCGAACCAGGCTGCGTTGTGTGAACAAATCATAAATCAGCATGTTCACCGCTAAAGGCGAAACAATCACCAGAGGAACTGGGTGTGATTCAGTGGCGCAAGTAATCTTTTCCCCCGCCACAGTAATGCTTTTTTCTTGTAATGGTGGGTAGTAGCGCAGCTTGACGATGTCCTCCTCATAAATGACTTCATAAGGAGTCTTGCCGGCCTGCACTACCTCAGAGCTATTGCTTAGCCAAGCGCGGGCATTGGTTATGCGTCGCTTGATTTGGGGGTTGGGTAACCTAAGTGCCAAAGTAAATCTCCATCTAGGGCAAAATCGGCCTATAGTGTAGTGGGCTTTTGGGTAAGAAAAGTGGCCACTAAGGCAGTTTTGTTAGCTTAGCAGCCATTTGTTATTAGTAAATCCCAGCATCCATTCCTGCTGCTAGGGTAAGTGCTAAGGTTTCTACTTGTTCTAAAAATGCATCTTGCCACTCACCGCGGCACACCAAGATATCTTGGATTAGATTCCAACGTAGACCAGTTAAAATCGTGGTAAGCGCTTTGTGAGTGCCGGTGCCATCGTGGCCGGCGCGAATATAAATGGCGCAGGGTAACCCCTGTTTCTTTTCTAAGACGGGATAATAGCAACGGTCGAAAAAATCCTTCATGGCGCCACTCATATAGGCGAGGTTTTCTGTGGTGCCCAATAAGATACCGTCCGCTGCAAGTACATCCTCGGGTGTGGCGTCTAGGGGTGGGATCCAATTCGCTTTTATGTTTTCAATGTCGGGATGCTGTGCGCCTTTAAGGGCAGCATCCACTAAGTGTCGAGTGTTGAGGGAAGGGGCGTGGGCAACAATGAGTAACTGTTTCATGGCGGCTCCTTATGCAAGGTGGTCTAAGGGGATAGCGATGCTATCCACCACTTTACGCATCACAAAACTTGAATGCACTCCGCTGACCCCTTGGATACGTGTGATTTTGTTGAGCAAGAAGTCCTGGTAGGCATGCATGTCTTTCACTGCTACTTGTAGCAAATAGTCAGCGCTTTGGCCCGTTACTAAGTAGCATTGCTGTACTTCCGGAAGCTCGCGGATGGCAGCTTCAAAGCCTTTGAAACGTTCAGAGGTGTGTTGGTCAATGTTGATTTGGATGACGGCGGTTAAATCAAGCCCAAGGGCGTTTTGGTTAAGCACTGCGATGCGCTTGCTAATAAATCCCTCTTCTTCCAAACGTTGAACTCGGCGCGAGCATGGAGAGGGCGAGAGCCCTACTTTGTCAGCGAGTTCAAGATTACTAAGGCTGGCGTCTTGCTGTAATAACTCTAAAATACGTTTGTCGTAGCTATCTAGTGCTTTATAGTTTCTCTTCATGGTTTTATTCACCAATATTTTCGTTATTAAGGCAATAATAATCTGTTTTGAGGCTAAATCAATAGAATAACGCAACCCTATTGCGCAGGGCATTGCATACACTATGCAGTGTTGATGGCCACAAGCCACCAATGTTGAGCAAGCAGCCACAAGCCGCTATGCAGCTAAGGGTTACCCACCCAAGGCAACAGCAACCATTTTTATGTTTACCCCCGCACAAAAGATGGTGATGCAGAGGGCGGGCTTAGGCCCGCTACTTGTTTAAGAGCCTGCTACACAAGGTAATAATGGAGACACCATGGCCTTTGATTATAAAAAATATCGCCCGACCCCAGTAATAAAGCGTCCTGAAAGGCGTTGGCCAGATAAAGTGCTAACACAGGCACCCGTGTGGTGTGCCGTGGATTTGCGCGATGGTAACCAGGCTTTAGTGAAGCCTATGACGGTGGCGCAAAAAACGCGTTTGTTTACCTTGCTGGTGGAGCTTGGCTTTAAAGAGATCGAAGTGGGTTTTCCCGCTGCCTCACAACCCGATTTTGATTTTGTGCGCAAAATTGTCGAGGAAAACCTAGTGCCTGAAGATGTGACCATTCAGGTACTTACGCAAGCGCGCGAGGATTTAATTGCACGCAGTTTTGAGGCGCTCAAAGGTGCTCGCCGTGCGGTGGTGCATTTGTATAACTCCACGTCTAAAGTGCAACGAGAAAAAGTGTTTCGCATGGATGTGGCAGGTATTACAAGTATTGCAGTGCAAGGGGCTAATTGGGTAAAGGCCTATGCAAAGCAATATCCCGATACCCAGTGGGTGTTTCAATACTCCCCTGAAAGTTTTACCGGCACTGAGCTACCCATTGCCCAAGAAGTGGTAAATGCAGTGATTGATGTATGGCAGCCGCAGCATGTGCAAGAGGTGATAATCAATCTACCAGCCACAGTGGAAGTAAGCACACCCAATGTGTATGCGGATATGGTGGAGTGGATGAATGATAATATTCACCATCGCGAGCATATTGTGCTCTCCTTGCACACCCATAATGACCGTGGATGCGGTGTGGCTGCGGCTGAGTTGGGCGTGCTAGCGGGTGCTGACCGTGTAGAAGGCACTTTGCTCGGTAATGGCGAGCGCACGGGTAACATGGATTTGGTGACCATGGGTATGAATTTATATAGCCAGGGTATTGACCCAAAAATCGACTTCTCACGTATGAAAGATATCGTGGACACTGTGGAGGCGGTAACAGAAATCAGCACACACCCGCGCCACCCCTATGCTGGTGAGCTTGTGTTTACAGCATTCTCGGGCAGCCATCAGGATGCTATTCGTAAATGCTTAGCTACCTATAAAGAGGGAGACGAGTGGGAAATTGCCTATTTGCCCATTGACCCAAGCGATGTGGGCCGCCGTTATGAAGAGGTGGTGCGGATTAACTCGCAGTCAGGCAAGGGCGGTGTATTGTATGTTTTAGAGCGCGATTATGGCATTACTTTGCCCCGTTGGTTGCAAATTGAATTCTCGCGTCTTGTGCAACAAGTGGCGGAAAATGAAGCAGTGGAAGTGGATGGCGAGCGTATTCACGCTTTGTTTAAAAAGACATATTTACAAGCACCGAAAGGTTGGCAAGTTCAAGAGTACCATGTGCAGCGCGATGATAAGGGCGTACACGTCAACGCCAAACTAGATGGAAATTATGTGGGTGGTCAAGGTCAGGGCGGCATCGAGGCTTTGGTGGAGGGCATGAGTCAGCACACAGGGTTGGCTATAGCGGTGGAAACTTTTGATGAGTTTGCCATTGGTGATGGTACTGAGGCTAAAGCCATGGCCTGTCTGCGAGTTTTAGTTAACCAAATGCCTTATAGTGCGGCCGCTATTGCGCGGGACACCACCGCCGCTGCCTTTCAGGCTCTTGCCACGGCGGTGGGGCGAGGTGTGCAGGCGCAGGAGGCTAAAAAAGTAGGCTAATGAAATGCGTGGCGCTCTGTTACTAGAGCGTCATTGTTAAAGATATAAGGCCCGAAAAAATACTTTCTCGCCTTTGGGGCTTGTTAACACTAGGGTGTCGCCATAAATAGCGGTGCGCCATGGACCTAAAAAGCTAGTGGGTAGCTCACCTAAGTTTTTTGTACGGTTGTCACAACCTTGAGAAGACCATGTAATAAGAGGCCAGCTTATTTTTCCCTCACTAACTTGGGCATCACCGGTAAACTCGTGGCATAACCAATTGCCCCTAACGGTGTTGTCTTGAGTAATAAGTAGCTTTAGCTCACCTGCTTTGAGTGTTTTTGCATTCGGCCAGTGGGCAAGCTCCCACAAGGTGTTGGTGAGATTGGCGTTAGCGTGTTCTTGGCAGTTACCTTGGTTTTCTTCACCAATAATGGTGGTAATACGGAGCGCCGTGTGAGAGTCTATACCGCCATCAGCGATGACACTCATGGGCCCTTTAGAAACATTTTTAACACCCTTCACAGGGCGTGTCTTGCCGCTGATGCAGTCTAGCCACAATAAATTATGTTCTTTTTCAATAACTTGTCCGAAGTAAAAATTATCTTTTTCCACAGTCCGTGGGGTTTGGCAAGCGCTGAGGAGTAGTGCGCTTAATACGATAGATAGGAATCTCATAGCTGCTCCTTATTAATGGCGGGGGTCTTTACCAGTGGCATTTGCGCCATGATAAATGTGCGGTATTCAATCATGCGCGGGCTAATACCATGGTCGTGGTAATAGGTGGGGCTAGGTAGCCGGATGGCAAGCTCAGCAGCCTGTTCTGGGGTGAGCTCTTGGGCACTGCGGTGAAAAAAATATTGGGCAGCAGCCTCGGCACCATAAATCCCGTGCCCCCATTGCGCCACATTTAAGTACAAGGTAAGAATACGCTCTTTAGTGAGCATTTGCTCCATCATGAGCGCGATAAATGCTTCTTGTGCTTTACGCCAATAGGTTTTTTTGCGCGATAGAAATAGGTTTTTGGCCAGTTGCTGAGTCAGGGTGGATCCTCCAGCCACTGTGCTACCTGCGGATTTGTTCTTCTCATAGGCGCGGCGTATGCCATCCCAATCCAGTCCTTTGTGCTCCATAAAGCGGGCATCTTCAGCTGCGAGAACAGCTTGCTCCAAGGCAGGCGCTATTTGATGACGGTCGACCCACTGATAGCGCAGTTTGGGTGCCCCTGGCGAACCAGTACCCAGGTGCATAAAAGGTGTATAGGTGGGGGGATGGTCGCGATAATGCCAAACCCATGCAGCAAGCCAAAGTTGCACCCCCAACCCCATGGCCAAACTAATGGCAAGGGTAGCGAGTAACAGCTTTTTTATTACAACAAAAAAATACCTCAGCATGGGAAACCTATTGTTTTTGTATGAGTCTAGTATAGCGTTTTCTGGTGTTTTGGGGTGGGCCTTAGGGGTAGCTTAACAATATTTTTGTTGCCAAAAAAATAAGGTGGCAAAAAGTGAACTAATTATGACTTATTTTTAACAGGGGTTTAGACTCGCCATGTTGATGAAGCTTTAACGCATTAAGGAAAAGATTATGCACTCTGTGGGTACCCCATTGCTCTGGGGATGTTTTGCGACTTTGGTGTTGGTTCTGCTTGCTGTGGATTTGCTGTTATTTAAAGGCGGGCGAGCTCATCGAGTTACCATGAAAGAGGCAGCTGCTTGGTCCCTGGCTTGGGTGACGGTGGCCTTGGTGTTTTGCGTCGGTTTGTGGTGGTATTTGGCGGGCACTCAGGGGCACGGAGTGGCCAATGAACAGGCCATGCTTTTTCTTACCGCTTATGTCATGGAAAAGTCATTGGCGGTGGATAATGTGTTCGTGTGGATTTTAATTTTTGGCTATTTCTCTGTGCCCTTGGAGTTGCAACGTCGCGTGCTGCTCTACGGTATTGTGGGTGCCATTGTATTGCGCACCGTTATGATTTTTGCAGGCAGTTGGTTAATCAGTGAATTTCACTGGATTTTATATGTGTTTGGTGCATTTTTGCTGTTCACGGGTATCAAAATGTTGTTTCCCGAGGAGGAGGCCGACTTATCAGAAAACCCTTGGGTGCGTTGGTTAAGCCGGAAAATGCCACTCACAGAGCACTTAGAAGGCGAGCACTTCTTGGTGCGTAAGCAGGGCGTATTAATGGCCACCCCTTTATTGCTCGCACTGGTGCTGGTGGAACTCTCCGATATTGTGTTTGCGGTGGATAGTATTCCTGCTGTGTTCGCCATTACCACGGACCCTTTTATTGTGCTCACTTCTAATCTCTTTGCCATTTTAGGGCTAAGAGCCATGTATTTTTTAATGGCAGATATGCACGATAAATTTTCCATGCTGCAATATGGCTTGGCGTTGGTGCTTGCTTTTGTGGGTGTGAAGATGTTGATAGAGCCCTGGTATGAAATGCCATTATGGCTTTCCTTGGGCACTATTTTATCTGTGCTTAGCCTCACCGTAATAGTGAATTGGCTTTATAATCGCAGGCAAAAACAGCACTAAAACACCTTGGGGAGGGTTATAGGGCTGTCCGCCAAAAGCTGTGCATGGATTAGCGCTAAACGCGTTACATAGCTATTAGCTAAACAGCTGTTAGCCGCCACGGGATACAAGGTGCCCTGTGGGTTGGCAGTGAGCCAAAAACCGCAGCTGTTTTTGGCATAGCTGTGCCACTGTTTCTGAATTTGCGTGAGCTCTTCAATAACCTCTTGGGCGGAATAAATGGTGGAATCGAGCGCTTGGTACATGGCTTCGGTGTCACGTGCCACTTGCTTTGCGGCCACCAGGTAAAGTGCCATGGTGTCTTCTAAAAAAATCAGGGTTTTATATTGGCAGTTTTTTATATCAACCGTGCTGTAAGCCTCTTGGCAGGTGCTTGCCAAGGAATGCTTATAAAGGAGTTGCTCGTACTCGGTGGCAGCACTGGGCTGCTTCATCAAGGCTTCCCAAGTGCTTAAGGTGAGCAGGCGTTGTTCAAGCGTTTTGGTAAGGCATGCCACTTGAGCATCAGTATTGGCCACTTGGCCACAGGAGCGCTGATGATGAGTCATCCAATGAATTTGGCTCGCCCGTAAAACACTGCTATCCATTACCTCACGGGTGCTTTTAAATTGCTTAGCCAACTGTATGTCCAGTTGGCTAAGCTTTGGGTATTGGCAAATTAATTGCTCTACTGTGTTAAGGGAATCCGCTGAGCAATCAAAGCTTGCAGAAAACGCCGGTGTCGCTAACACCCAGAACAGTAATAGCCATAAGAAACGCACGCTATCTTCCTTTTTACGCAGTGGTTTTGCCAATCAACTGGCCCATTTTTAAGGTGCTGCCAGCGGCTAGCTCCGGTTGCCATTGGCACGCGTTCTCAGGAAACAGCAGGATAACGGTGGAGCCCAATAAAAAGCGGCCTAACTCTTCCCCTTTTTCGCGGCTTAAGGGCTGTTTACTGAAATCAATGGTTTGCACCTTATTGGCTAAGGGGGTGATTTGGCCAGTGAACACGGTTTCAATGGCGGCCACTATCATGGCGCCCACTAAAATCACCGCCACGGGGCCCGCATCCGTATCAAACACACACACGGCCCTTTCGTTGCGTGCAAAGAGTTTGGGCACTTGCTCAGCGGTGGCGTTATTCACAGAGAACAAGCGACCTGGCACATAAAGGATTTTGCGCAAGGTGCCGCTAATGGGCATGTGTACGCGATGGTAATCCTTAGGCGAAAGATAAATGGTGGCAAAATGACCGTTAATAAATTCCTCTGCTAAAGCAGCATCGCCACCGAGCAGCTCATACACGGAAAAATAAGCGCCCTTGGCTTGGAGCACATCGCTGCCGCGAATTTGTCCACATTGGCTTACCACACCATCAGCAGGTGAGACAATACCTTGTTCAGTGGCATCAATGGGGCGGGCTCCTTCCTGTAAAGCGCGGGTGAAGAAGGCATTAAAACTAGGAAAAGCAGTGGGGTCTTGGATTTTCGCTTCCTCAAGTGAAATCCCAAAGCGTTGACTGAACCACTTAATCAGCGGGTTCTTTATCCAGGGTTTTTCGCTGGCGGCTAGGCCACCCACAAGGCGAGACAGTGTATGGTGGGGTAGTACATATTGCATCCACACAAATAAGCGGTCGGCTAAGCTTAGTGACATTTAAGAAAACTCCTTGTGAACTGGGGTATCTGGATGTGTGCCCCACTGGGACCATGAACCTGCAAATCCACGAACGTTAGGAAAGCCCAGCACTTTGCCCACCAACCAAGCAAAAGCAGAGCGATGGTGGCTGTGGCAGTAGGTGATAACTTCTTTGTCGGAGGTAATGCCCATGCTAGCAAGCTCTTCGCGGAGCACACCTAAATCCCGTAAACGCAGCTGCCGGTTCATATCCATGGGTTGTGTCCATTCGTAGTGAATGGCACCTGGAATATGCCCTGCTTTAGGTGTGTAGGAGCGCACTCCCTCAAACTCATCCCGTGAGCGAGCATCCCATAGCACCACATCTTCGTTTTGGTAGCGTTCTAATACCTCTTCCAAACTAATAAAGGCATGGCCTAGGTTTTGACTTACCTCGGTTTCAGAAGGTTCGCAAGTGTTAATTTCGGTTTCGAGGGGAAGCTCTGCAGCACGCCAGCTGTGAATGCCGCCATTCATATAGCTGTAATTGTGGTGACCAATACAATCAAGTAACCACAAAAACCGTGCGGCCCAGCCCCCGCCCTCGTCATCATAGGCAATCACATGGTGCCCCGCTGTGAGGCCAAGTTCCTGATAGAGCGCGGTAATTTGTTCGTGGCTTGGTGGCAAGCCCGGTGCTGGCGGAGTACCAGCTTGAGTTTGCAGTGGTAAAACATGCAGAGCACCAGGTACGTGACCTTCAGCGTGGGTTTCGGGTCGGCTTAAATCGATGATTTTAACGTGGGGCTGCTCAAGTAGCTCTACCACTTGCTCGGGTTCAAGTAATAGGGAATAGGATTGGCTCATACATACCTCAATCGTGATAGCGTTGTCGCTGATGGGAATCTAATGTGTCTGCAATGCGAAAAAAGTTATCCAAGCGCTCTGCGTGCACCTTGCCTTCTGCTACGGCATTTTGCCATGCGCAGCCGGGTTCGTGTCGATGAGTACAATTACGAAAACGGCATTCGCCAGCGAGGTTGGCAAGCTCGGGATAACCGGCTAACAGCTCGTGTTCATTAATATGCCACAGGCCGAACTCGCGAATACCGGGAGAATCAATGAGCCGCCCGCCTTTGGGTAAATGAAACAGTAGCGCCGTGGTGGTGGTGTGCTGCCCTAAACCACTTGTACTAGAAAGCCCTTGAGTATTGAGATTTGCCTCGGGCAGCAGGGCGTTAACTAACGAGGATTTGCCCACCCCTGATTGCCCCACAAAGGCACTGGTTTTACCTTTGAGACGCTGATGCAAAGTTTCTAATCCGGTGGCGCTAGTGGCTGATGCTCGCAACACATCGTAACCCAAGTGACGGTACATGCGCTCTGTTTCGGCAAAGTACTCTTCAAGCTCGGGATCAATCAGGTCGGCTTTATTGAGTAGCAACACAGGGGTAATGCCGGCGAGTTCCGCAGCCACTAAATAGCGGTCAATGAGCTGAGTGGAAGGAATGGGCGCGGGAGCAAAGGTAATAAAAATTTGGTCTATATTGGCGGCTACCGGCTTAAGGCGGCCATAATAGTCGGGGCGTTTAAGCACCGTCTTGCGCTCTGCAAGGGCCACGACCACACCATCACCGGGGCTTTTTGGGGCCTGCCAGATGACTTCGTCACCTACCACCATATGGAGTAGGTTGGCGCGGAAGTGACACACATGGCGGTTGCCATCTTCAGCTTCAATCAGCACTTTTTGCCCATGGTGTGCCACCAATAAACCTGTTTGTGGTGGTTCTAGATCATGGGCAATATCCGCTTCTGCTTGATGTTGTTTTTTAGCAGCGCGAGCAAGGCGTTCTTGTTGTATTTTTTCAATGCGCCAACGCTGGCGGCGGTTGAGCTGACGTTTACTCATTAAAACCTTGTTTCCTTTAGGTGATAATTGCTACGGCGCAATCATAGCACGAGACGTTGCATTAAGGCTGCGCTTTAACTTATTCGGCAAGCATTTTAGAACAATGGCACAATAGCCTCTTGTTGTTTATTGGTTTGATGAAAGGGGTGTTGTGTTGAATAAAGCTGAGAATTTAATTTGGATTGATTTGGAAATGACAGGACTAAACCCTGATACCGATAAAATCATTGAAATTGCCACCATTGTGACCGATAAAAACTTAAATGAGCTTGCTCAAGGCCCAGTGTTAGCAGTGCATCAGAGTGATGAGGTGTTAGCTGGCATGGACGAGTGGAATACACGCACCCATGGCGAATCAGGGCTGGTGGAGCGCGTTAAGCAAAGTACTTTGAATGAAGCCCAGGTGGAGGCGCAAACCCTTGAGTTTTTAGCTCAGTGGGTGGAGCCAGGCGCATCCCCTATCTGTGGTAACAGTATTTGCCAAGACCGCCGCTTTTTGTGGCGTTATATGCCCAAGCTCGAGGCGTATTTTCATTATCGAAACTTGGATGTTTCGACTCTTAAAGAGCTAGCGCGACGCTGGGCGCCAGACGTGCTAGAGGGGGTGAAGAAAAGCAGCAGTCACAAAGCCTTGGAAGATATTCAAGATTCCATTGAAGAGCTGCGTCATTATCGCCAGCATTTTATTGCTGTGCCTTAATCTTGTTCGGCCGCCATGGCCTGTGTGCCGCGAATAATCATGCGCACCATGGTGGCCAATTCATCAATAATTCGCTCGTGCTCGCTAACGGGTAAATCCATAGCGGACCCACCCACGGCAAACACAAGTCGGGTGATGGCTCTGGCCACTAAATCGGGGCGATGAATGCCAGTGCCTTTGAGTTCTGCTAAACGCACCAAGTCCACACACAACTCTTCTTCAAAATAGTGCAGCTGCTTTTCCACCGCTTCTTTGAATGCGTCTGAGCCCACTGTGCCCTCGCGAAGTAACAGGTGTAAATAGTTTTCACCAGTTTGCAACTGCTGAATAAACACTTCCACTGAGCTTCTTACTACGCTGCGCTCTTGCGCCGCCCTTAAGCGTGCTTCTCGAATAATGACTCGCAAAGCCGTACCGGCTTTTTCAATGAGGGCCACCGCTAGTTCATCAATATCTCGAAAGTGCCGATAAAAACTATTGGGCGCTATGCCAGCTTCGCGGGCCACTTCACGTAAACTTAGCGTAGAAATACTGCGGTGTGGGCCGACCAAGGTAAGAGCGGCGGTGAGCAAATCTTCACTATTAATAGTAGCGCGGCGGCCTTGGTGCGGGCGCGGGGTAACGGCTGTGGGTTTCGGCATAGCAAGGGCTCAAAAAAATACGGTAGCAAAATCATACCTTATATTTGTTTGATTTGCCCTCTAGACACTTGTCTATACATGTGTATAATGCGCGAAAATATCAAGGTGAGAAAGACTATGGCGTTAATGCCACAACAAAAAAACCGATTTTCGTGGTGGAACACAGAGGCCGCTGATTTTTGGCTGCAGCACGTACGACCGCACTGGTCCTTGAGTCGTGCTTATGCCTTAGTAAAGGCACGAAAAAAAGTGGCTGCCGATGCGGTGGCCATAGAGCTACAACCCAATCGCCATGTGCCGCTGTGTCATCCAGGTCAGCATATGAGTGTGGTGGTTACCATTGATGGTGTGCGCCACAAACGCTATTACAGCCCAACCCAATTAGCGAACGGTAATTTGCTCATTACTGTGAAGCGCGTCGAAGGGGGTAGGGTGAGTGAGTGGATTCATGACGTTTTAACTTCGGGGCAAACCGTAGAGCTTGGCGAACCCACGGGTGCTTTCCATCAACTCGATAAAACTCAACCGTTGTTGCTGCTTGCAGCAGGGTCAGGCATTACACCCATGTACAGTTTGCTAACTCATTTGTTGGCTGATTCATTGCACCAAGCCCCAGTTGCTTTGCACTACTGGGCAGCCAAGCGTGAGCAGCTGTGTTTTGTTGATGAATTCAGGGCTTGGGCAGAAACAGCGAAAAACTTCAATTTTGTGCCTTATCTCACCCAAGAAGCAACACTACTAGAGGGCGAGCAGCAGGGGCGATTTCAAGCTCAAGAATTTATCCATGGACAGGATGGCCTTGCTGAGGCGCAAGTGTTGGTTTGTGGTCCCTTTGGCTTTGTGCAAAGCACCCAAGAGTTACAACCTCATGTAGCAGCTTGGCACAGCGAAACTCACCAAGAAGCGCAAGCAAAGGATGCCCTTGGCACACATTCGGTCACATTGGTGAAAAGTGGCAAAACTGTGGCGGTGGCGGCGAACAAAACCTTGCTAGAAGGTTTAGAAGAAGCGGGTATTGAGGTGCCTTTTGGTTGTCGCCGAGGTATTTGTAATACCTGTAGCTGTCAGCGTCTTGAAGGCACAACGGAACACTTAGTGTCAAATAATACTGCTAGTGGTGATGGTGTTGTGCAGCTTTGTGTAAACCAAGCGGTTTCCGATATACATTTGAATTTATAAAGTGGAAGGCTCATGAGTCGTACTAGTAAAAGTAGAACTTTGTCCCCCCAAGAATTGCAGGCCTTTGGCGAAGAGCTCGATGCGTTGCAAGCTAGCGTGAGGGCCGATTTAGGCGCCAAAGAAGCGGCTTACATTAAGCGCATCTGGCGTTTGGTGCGTTATAGCAGCGCAGCGGGGCGGGGTTTGTTGTTTTTGGGTTGGTTTTGGCCTGCATGGGTTCTCGGCACCCTGTTATTAGCTTTAGCAAAAATTGTTGAGAACATGGAGCTGGGCCACAACGTAATGCATGGTCAGTACGATTGGATGAACGACCCGCGCTTTAACGGTCAAGATTACGAATGGGATGTGGTGGGCACCAGCGATAACTGGCGTTACACCCATAACTATAAACATCATACCTATACCAACGTAAAAGGGGTGGATGACGATATTGGTTATGGTGTGTTGCGTTTGTTCCCTGAGCAAAAATGGCATCCGGTGAATTTATTTCAACCGTTTTTTGCCGTGATTTTTGCATTGTTGTTTCAGTGGGGTGTGGCTATTCAGCGTTTACGTATCGGCCGTTATTTTATTGGTCGCATTACTGGCAAACAATTGTATGAAGAGTTCAAACCCACAGGTAATAAAATCAAGCACCAGTTGCTTAAGGATTATGTGATTTTTCCCGCAATTGCGTTAATCCTGTTTGTGCCAGTAATGCCCGTGCTGCTAGGTAACTTAGTGGCTAATGGCCTGCGTAATCTATGGACCTATATGATTATTTTCTGTGGCCACTTTACTGCTGATGTGGAACTCTTCGAAAAGTCAGTACTAGAAGATGAGAGCCGTGGCCACTGGTATCTGCGCCAACTAAGAGGTTCATCTAATCTCACAGGCGGGCGTTGGTTTCATTTGCTTTCAGGCAACTTGAGTCACCAAATTGAGCATCATTTATTTCCAGATATACCTGCGTGCCGTTATGCGGAAATGGGAGAAGAGGTGCGGGCAATTTGCAAGCGTTATGACCAACACTACAATACGGGTCCCTTATGGAAGCAGTTCGGGCAAGTGATTTGGCGAATTTTGCGCCATGCCTTCCCAAGCGAAGTGAGCAAAACAAGCGCAGAGTTAGTCACTGAAAAATAAGTACACAAATCCGCAAAAAAGGGCTGGCTGAAAAGCTAGCCCTTTTGTTTTTACTCACCCGCAGCGACGAATAAATTAATAAAAAACACCGAAATCACCCGCTAAAGGTGGCTATGACTTTGGTAGCGCTGTATTCTTAGCCACAATCGTATTGCGAGTTGCCAAAACCTGAGCGCCTCGTCTTGCCAGAAATGAAACACATAAGGGTAATAGCATGACAACAGCCATTGCTTGGTCAATTGATGTATTGGAAGGGTGGGAAGCAAGAGAGCACGGTGATGTCGCTGTGTTTGTGCGCCCAGAAGGCGTGGGTGTACTGCAGGTGGTGAGCTACGAGCAAGATGAAGAGGTCACTGCTGAGGATTTGGCAGAGCTAGCACAGGAGCATATTGCTAGCAACGAAGAAAGCTCGCCCATCGAAATCGGTGACTTTAGCGGCACCCTTTATACGCTAAGAGAAGAAGGTGAGTACTGGCAGTTTTGGTATCTTGCTGCAGACCGTTTAGCTGTGGTGTTTACGTACAGCTGTGCCGAAGAAGACCGCAATGTGGAAATTGATGAAGTGCGTGAAATGGTAGGCTCTTTGATTTTGGAGTTTATTGATGAGGAGGAGTAATGCTTGCCTCTTTTGTTACTCAACCTGTTTTTTCAGCAGCTACCGTTAAGGCCCTTGAGGAACAAACCTTAGCACGACTCTCCGATGCAGATGCATTAGTGAAACAAGCAGGGGTTGCACTTGCACAGCAAATTCAAAAATTATGGCCACAAGCTCAGCGCGTGGCCATTTTTTGTGGCAGCGGAAATAACGGCGCAGATGGCTATAGCTTAGCGCAAGAGCTGCATGGGGCAGGCGTTAGCGTGTTGCTAGTGGCGTTAGGCCAAGAACGAACAGGCACGGCCTCCATGCAGCGCATGAAAGAAGCGTGTTTAGAGCTTGGCCTTGAGTTCTGTACTCTTGAGCAAGCGCTGTGCTCTGCTCAATTAGTGGTTGACGCTATGCTAGGTAATGGCATAAGGGCTGGCGCATTGCCCGCCGATTATTGTCGCGCTATTAAAGCAATAAATACCGCGGATGTGCCCGTGCTAGCAGTGGATGTGCCCACGGGTATGAATGCAGATACAGGGCAGCTGCACAAGCCCACAATAGTAGCTCAACATACTGTGGTGTTCATCGGCTACCGTTTAGGGCATACCACGGGGACGGCGGCCCATTATTGCGGGAGTATGAACCTAGAGCCTTTAACGGTGAACACAGAGCAAGCTATGCCTAAGGCAGTGCGCGTCGTGGCCCAGCACAGCCCGTTTCTTCCCCCGCGGCCCATTCATAGTCATAAAGGTAGCCATGGACATTTGCTTGTGATTGGTGGTGATCACGGTATGGGCGGGGCGGCATTGTTGGCTGCCAGCGCAGCTTTGCATGCTGGTGCTGGTAAGGTGACTGTATTAACCCGCAACACTCACTTAAATGGCTTTTTAGCTCATCAACCCGAGTTAATGGTGCACGGTGTCGAGGATGGCGAAAGCATACAATCATGGCTTGAGAGCGCGGACGCTGTGGTGCTAGGGCCTGGCCTAGGACAGCAGGCTTGGGGGCAAGCGTTGTTTGAGCAAGCCTTTGCTACCTCAAAGCCCTTGCTGTGCGATGCTGATGGCATTAATTGGTGCCAGCGCCTAACGCCGCACCCACGTGCTGCTGCTACTGTATTTACGCCCCACCCAGGGGAGGCGGCACGTTTGCTTGGTCAGCGGGCAGACCAGGTTCAGCAGCACCGATTTCAGGCTTTACAAGACTTAATGAACAAACTGCAGGCAACAGTAGTCTTAAAGGGCAATGGGACCTTGGTGTCACGGCAGGAAGCGCCGCCTTTGGTGCTTGATTGCGGTAACCCAGGTATGGCAGTGGCCGGTATGGGCGATGTGCTTAGTGGTATCATTGGCGCTATGTTAGCTCAGGGCATAGCTGCGGATGAGGCTGCTTTTTTGGGGGCTTGGTGGCACGGACATACAGCGGATTTGCTTGCACGTGGTAAAGGCCAAGTGGGGCTTTTGCCTACAGAAGTTATTGCAACATTATGGGAGGCATTACCCAAGTGAGCCAAGAAGTTCTTATTACATTGGCGGACAATGAAGCTGCCACAGTGGCACTGGGTGCTAAGTTGGCAGAGCGTTTACCCATGGGCGCTGTGGTGTTTTTGCATGGCCAGTTGGGAGCAGGTAAGACCACATTGGTGCGTGGTTGCTTGCGAGCCTTTGGATTTGAAGGGGCGGTAAAGAGCCCCACTTATACACTTGTGGAGCCCTATAAATTAGGTCATAAAGAAATATATCATTTTGACTTGTATCGCTTAAGTGAGCCTGAAGAATTAGAGTTTATGGGAGTGCGTGATTATTTTCATGCAAACGCACTATGCTTTATTGAATGGCCGGAGCGTGGTGAAGGCATATTGCCAACGGCCGATGTTGAAATAACGATTGAGGTGGGGCCCGAAGGGCGAGTGGCACGAATCAGCGGGCCGGCTACACATAACTGGGAATGCATGAGTGATTAATCGAATAATTACAATCCTGTGCAGCAGTGTATTGCTGCTTTTGCCCCTGTGGGCTAATGCTGTACAGCAGGTGGATTCAGTGCGCTTGCACCGCGCGCCCGACCACACGCGCATAGTGTTTGATTTGAATGAAAATGTAGAACACAAAGTGTTTGTACTGACGAACCCAGACCGCGTGGTGTTAGACCTAACGGATGTAGAGCTAAGCTATGATTTGCAAAAGCTAGCCCTGAAAGATACGCCCATAAAAGGGTTGCGAGTGGGTCATCATGAAGCAAATCGAGTGCGAGTTGTGTTTGACTTGAGCGAAAGCATCAAGCCTCGTACCAATGTATTGAAGCCCGTAGAGCCGCATGGATGGCGCTTGGTATTGGACTTGTTTGATCAAGAGCCTAAAGCGATTAAGCCACAACCCTCGACTCCAACGCTAAGCACTAAGGGGCCGCGCAGAATGGTGGTGGCTATTGATGCCGGTCATGGGGGTGAAGACCCAGGCGCCTTGGGGCCCACGGGCTTGCGAGAAAAAGATGTAGTGTTGCAAATTGCCAAGCGCTTACATGATTTGCTCAAAAAAGAGCCCGGCATTACGCCTGTGTTAGTGCGTGATGGCGATTATTACGTGCCCTTGGCTGAACGTCGTCGTATTGCCGCTGAGGACCATGATGCTGATTTGTTTTTATCCATTCACGCTGATGCTTTTACGGATGCTCGCGCTTATGGGGCCTCTGTTTTTCGTTTGTCGCAAAATGGTGCAAGTAGTGCCACAGCGCAACATTTGGCCAAAATAGAAAATAACTCTGACCGTATTGCCGGTATTTATGAAGAAGAGAAAGACAATAGTGGCTTGTTGGGCGTGTTGGCAGACTTGCGCATGCGCGGAGTGCTCACACATAGTGCGGTGCTAGGAAAACACTTGCTAAGCGAGCTCGGGCATATTACCCCTTTGCATGGTGGGCGGCGCACTGTGGAGGAGGCTAATTTTGCGGTGTTACGTGAACCCAAGATGGTATCTGTGTTGGTTGAAACTGGCTTTATTTCTAACCGTGAAGAAGAACGCAAACTGCGGAGTGCGGCGCATCAAGATAAGCTCGCAAGAGCACTGCGCAATGGTATTTATCAGTATTTCAAAGATAATCCTACCCCCGATACCTGGTTTGACGCCCAGCGTAGAGAAAATGGGGGCACGCGCATAACCCACAAAATACAATCAGGTGAAACCCTTTCTTATATCGCTCAGCAATATAGCATTAGCGAAGCTCGCTTGCGTGAGGTAAACCAGCTGTCAGGCGATATGATTCGTGTTGGGCAAACCTTGCAAATACCGGATTTATAATGCGAATTAAATTACTAGACCCTCGCCTTGCTAACCAAATTGCGGCGGGTGAGGTGGTGGAGCGACCGGCTTCTGTAATTAAGGAGCTCTTAGAAAATGCGTTGGATGCCGGTGCTAACAATATTCATGTGGACGTGGAGCAGGGCGGTGTACGGTTGATTCGCGTGCGCGACGACGGTCGAGGCATTCACCCAGATGAGCTGCCCTTGGCCTTGTCCCGTCATGCCACTAGCAAAATTTCCAGTGCAGATGATTTAGCGGCCATTGGTAGCCTAGGCTTTCGTGGCGAAGCATTGGCGGCCATTAGCTCTGTGTCTCGGCTTACCTTAACTAGCGCAGAAGAAGGGCAGCCACAAGCTCTGCAGGTGCAGGTTGAAGGGCGCGATATGACTCCCGCTATTACGCCGGCGGCCCACCCGCGGGGTACCACTGTGGAAATGCGCGACTTGTTCTTTAACACTCCCGCTCGTCGTCGGTTTTTGCGCACTGAAAAAACCGAGTTTGGTCACGTGGAAGAAGCTTTCCGGCGTATCGCCATGAGCGAATTTAACACCGGCTTCCGTTTGACACACAATCAGCGAGTTATTCACCAGCTTGCTCCAGCTAAAGAGGCGGTGGCGCGCAGCCAACGTATCGCACGTTTGTGTGGTCAGCAATTTATGGAACAATCCGTGGCGGTGGATGTGGAGGCCTCAGGCTTACGTTTGCATGGCTGGATGGGGCTGCCCACTTTTTCGCGCTCACAGGCTGATATGCAATATTTCTATGTGAACGGGCGGGTGGTGCGCGACCGCGTAGTGAGTCACGCTGTGCGCCAAGCATATCGTGACGTGCTATACCAAAATCGACACCCAGCTTATGTGTTATTTTTAGAGCTAGACCCTGCGCTCGTGGATGTGAACGTGCACCCAACTAAATCGGAGGTGCGCTTTCGTGAACA
>DAHVSB010000029.1 GCA_027324795.1 Alcanivoracaceae bacterium | reverse complement strand
AGGTGATGAGTTTGAGTTCACCAAAGGGTCGTACAACACATTTATATTTCCCACGAGCCAGCTAGATCGCAAGTTGCCTCAGGCCAATCCAGTCACAGCTGCACTCTGTAAGCAGCAGTGTCGAAAGCTAATGAACCAGCGGCGAGGCCACGCAGGAATCAAGGCCATTGTGCTGCATTATTTGCAAAACTCAGGCACACGTATGCCTACGTTATTTTCTACGGCAGGCCACTTACACATGAGCGAGAGAACCCTGAAGCGCCATTTACGGGCAGAAGGCAGCAGCTTTAGAGAGCTGTTGGAAAGTGTTCGTAGAGCTAAAGCTGAACGCTTGCTTTGCCAAGGAGGTTTGAGCATGGCAGAGATTGCAGATCGCCTAGGTTACAGCGATGCATCGGTATTCTCCCAAGCATTTAAACGTTGGACGGGTGTAGCTCCTAGTCACTGGATAAAAAAATAACATCTTCTTTGCGCCAGCGTATTTGCTCATCTAGTGGGCGCAGGGTTAGGGCATCAAAAATTCGTTATGTTTATATTGCTGCGTGCAAAATGGCTTGCGCCTCTTACGCTGCTTCGGTAACTTACCCTTTGTAACTTACACATTGAAAGTTGTTTGTGCATCTCAGCATTTTCTTAGCAGATGCCGGTGTTGTAGCAACACCTTAACCTAATGACCGAGAAGCTTTATGAACAGCAATACTCAAAGTGCTTTGGCAGAAAACCCTGAAATTACTGAATTACATCGTACTTTTGCATTGCAAAAAGCGGCTTTTCGCAACCAAAGTGTTGCCACAGCGGGCCAGCGAATTGCGCACTTAAAGGCGCTTGGTAATGCATTGGTGCGTTATCAAGACAAACTCGCCGAGGCCATTAGCGAAGATTACGGGCATCGGTCTGCCGATGAATTTAAGATGGCCGAGCTCATGTTTACCCTTGAGGGGCTTAAATACTGCCGCAAAAACATACGTAACTGGATGAAGCCGGAAAAACGCCATGTGGCGTCGCTCAACATGCCCGCCCAAGCGCAAGTGCAGTATCAACCGCTGGGTGTGGTGGGCGTGATCGTACCTTGGAACTACCCGATTTTTTTGTCCATTGGGCCGCTTATGTACGCGCTCGCTGCCGGTAACCGCGTGACGATTAAAATGTCGAGCTCCACGCCGCGCCTTAACGAAGTCTTCAAGGCCATGATCGCGAGCATATTTACTGAGCAGCAAGTGGCGGTGATTACTGGGCAAGGTGAAATTTCAGTGGCGTTTCCAACGCTGCCTTTTGACCACATTACGTTTACTGGATCCACCGAAGTGGGCCGGATTGTAATGGCGGAAGCCAGCAAAAACCTCACGCCTGTATTACTGGAATTGGGTGGTAAATCCCCAGTGATTGTGCATGAATCTTTCCCTTTGAAAGTGGCGGCAGAACGTATTGCTTTGGGTAAATGTTGGAACGCGGGGCAAACCTGCGTAGCGCCCGACCACCTCTACCTGCCAAAGGGTAAAAGTGGTGCTTTTATTAAAGAGTTTGAAAGCTATGTGCGTAACATGTACCCCAGTTTGCTTAATAACAATGATTACACGTCGGTGGCTAACGAGAGACAGTACAAGCGGCTGCAGCGTTATTTGGCCGATGCCCGCAAGCTTGGTGCGCAAGTGATTGAGATTAATCCGGCTAGTGAAGATCTATCAGCCAGCTATAAAATGCCGATTACTGTGGTGACCGGTGTAACGCCTGATATGGCATTAATGCAGGAAGAAGTATTTGGGCCAATATTGCCGATTTTGGAATATGACAACCTCAACGAGGTAATCCGTGATGTGAACCTTAGGCCGCGACCATTGGCGCTTTATTACTTTGATTACGACAACAAACGTGCTGATAACATCGCTGCTACCACTTGGTCTGGCGGCATGACCATTAATGATGTGATGACCCACGCCGTGATCGATGATTTACCTTTTGGCGGTGCTGGCGCTGCAGGAATGGGTCGTTACCATGGTCCTGAAGGATTTAAGAGCATGTCGAACGTAAAAGGGGTGCTGCGTAAATCGCGTATTTACACCCTGCGTTTTATTCATCCGCCTTTTAATAAATTGTCGCACCACATTATTCGTAAGTACTTGTTGTAGCTTTGAACATGATTGCAATGTGGGATGCTTGTGGCGTTTGGTCTGTGTGACTTGATTTGTGGGACCCAATTTATTGGGGAACAAATAAGCAAGAAAATCCCTGATAAATCAGGTCCCGCAGAATTAAAATAAATCATCGAAATAGCTTGCGCTTATTGCAAGACAAAATTCACAGGTTGCAAATGCGGCGGGGGCTTTTGCCCTAAAGACTCCGCAATAGAAATTTCGTTAATACGGCACAGTGCATCTAAAGGTAAATCATTAGCCTCGCGCCCAAAGGCCCCTCTAACTCTTGTGATAACACATCCAACCCAATAAATGTGTAGGCCACAAGAGCGGTGAATAGTATCGAGTAAAAGCCCATGGGCGCCACTAGAGCAAATGGCAGGGTGTAGCAGTAGATTAACGCAGTTCTGTGGGTGAGTAAGGTGAAAGCAAAAGGCAGGGGCGTGGTAGCAATACGCTCACAGGCGGCCTGTACACGGGCAAGTTCGCTCAAATTTTCATCCATAATACGCAAACCAATACTGTCGATATGCTGCGCACGGTATAGCGCTCCCACAATCCTTCCTGCACGACGTAGGCAATAATCCGCGGGGTTATCGTGAGTGAGCATGTAATTTGTGTCCGCTTCACTGAGCCATTTGCGCATATCTGCTTGGCAATCTTCCTGCCGCAACGCAGCCCTTAAGGCATGCGAGTGTGCCGCTACCCAGCACAATAATTGACGCCTCAGCTTGCCTGCTTCGCACTTTTCTTCCTCTAGCGCTAATAAGGTTTCGCTTGAACGCGCGAGGCTGCGGATTTCAGATACCAGATCGCCCCACAGTTTTCTGCCTTCCCACCAGCGGTCATAAGCGGCTTGGTTACGAAAACCTAAAAATAATGAGAGTGCGATACCCACGATGGTGAACGGCGCTAACGGAAAGTGAGGGATTACCACCCACTCATAGCGATGCAGCAGTGCCGCCACAAGAGTAAAGCCTGTCAGCACCAACAACGCTGGCATAATGCGGGGAACAATAGAACCGTGGATGGTAAACAACAGTGAGCTTAAGTTCGGTCGTAAGCGAACAATCACAAAAACCTCCTATTTAATGTTCAAAAGCTAAGGCATGCGGGGCTGGCTTGTGTGGCTTGATCTGTGGGACCTGACTTGTCAGTGAATTTTTTGTTAATGATTTGTTCCCCAATAAATTGGGTCCCACAGGGTACAAAGTAAATGTGCCACCTGATATGTGGGACCTAGCCTGTGAAACCTGATTTATCAGGGAAGCTTTGGCCCATTCATTCTTTCCACAAACGCTTTAATACTCCGCGCGTTGCACTTGTGGGGGCTAAGCGTACTAAAGCCCATGCAATGCGTAGCGACGATGATATGGGGTGATGCAAACGCGGCTTCTGTGCTAATTTCCATACTTCTTCTGCTACCTTTTCGGCGGTTAATTTTGCTCCCAACCGGGTGATGATGCGCGACTCGGCTTGGCTTGCCTGCACCATGCCTGTATTGACAAAGGGTGGCATTAAATCGCTCACCATAATGTCATGCTGTTCCCATTCAATATTGAGGGCTTCAGTGATGGCGCGCACCGCATGTTTGCTGCCCGAATAAGAAACAAAGTCAGGAATGCCAAACAAGGCAGATGCGGAACTCATATTAATCACTTGTGCGTTGGGGGTCTCGCGTAAATAGGGGAAGGCGCTATGTAAGACGTTTAGCAGCCCAATCACGTTAATCTCAATGAGTTGCTGATGCTCTGCTAGGGGGAGTTTTTCGAATGCGCCCACTTTCAAAATGCCTGCATTATTGTGCAGTATGTCTAAATTGCCGCCTGTGTTCTCAGTAAAGTCAGCAAGTGCTATTTGTACCGATGCAACATCGGTGACATCCATGGCGTGGATGCTGCAGCGGGTGTTTCCAAGCTCTTTTTGCAAGGCCTGCAAGCTTTCTAGGTTGCGATCCGCCGCACCCACAAACCAACCCTTTTCAGCAAAAAGACGCGCAGTAGCAAGGCCGATACCCGCGCCTGCACCGGTAATAAATATATTTTTCAAAGTATTCTCCCTCTATGAGTTAATAGCAGCATCAAGCTTTTAAGCGCCAAATGGTTGAATGTGCGTAAAGCGTAGTTGATAGCCAGATGATTATCATGCTTTTTATAGCGCAGCGCCGACCAAGTGGGCGGGCCAAGCTTGTAATACGGCCAACGGTGGACGTTAAAGCCCGCGAAGCCTATTTTTCGGGTCTTGCTTGCCGTTTTTTTTACTTCGACTCACTGTCAACCCACGTTTCTTTGCTATGTTGGAATACCTCAATCGCGCGCAAGCGGCTGCTTTTTAAATCCACCATGGGGGCAGGGTAATGTTGTTCAAATAACCCTCGTGGTGGTAGATGTATGTCTTTATTGGATAAGTGCGCTAATTCAGGTAACCACTGACGAATAAAATCGCCCTGCGGATCAAAGCGTTGCGATTGAGTGACAGGGTTAAAAACGCGAAAATAAGGGGCGGCATCAGTGCCGGTAGACGCACTCCATTGCCAGCCCCCATTGTTCGCAGCCAGATCACCGTCTATAAGGTGCTGCATAAACCAACGCTCGCCATGGCGCCAATCTAATAATAAGTTTTTGCTGAGAAACATGGCCACCACCATGCGCAGCCGATTGTGCATCCAACCCGTAGACGCTAGCTGGCGCATTGCAGCATCAATCAATGGAAAACCCGTGCGGCCTTGTTGCCATGCTTGCAGTTCATTAGGCGCGTTGCGCCAACCAATGTGAGTGGTGTGTGGCTGGTAGGGCTCCCCTCGAGATAAGCGTGGATGCATGGCCAAAAGATGTTGGTAAAACTCTCTCCACAGCAACTCAGTGAGCCAAGTAACGGTTCCCTGGCAACCACTGTTGAACTCATTGCGGTTGTTTTGCACTGCCATTTGCCAACAGCTGCGCACCGAAATAACACCGCACGCTAAATAAGGCGATAGCTGGCTGGTGCCATCCAGTGCGGGAAAATCCCTCTCATGCTGGTAGGTGGCTATATCCTGTTCTATAAATTGTTGCAATCTTTGCCAAGCAGAATGTTCTCCCGCTGGCCAACGTTCATGCCAATGAGAGTTGGCGGCCAGTAAAGGGGTGAGTGTTCTTGCCTCGTTAGCCACTGGTAGTGGAGTCTGTGGAGCCGGCGGGAACCGTTTAATCTTAGTAAGTTGTTGATAGATAATGGTATTTGCAGCTCCAGCATTTAAATGTGCCACTTTTATAGCCACTTTTCTGCATCGCTTACCCTCCGAAACAGCCTTGTTTATCAAGGGCTTTTTTTATACCTAAAAAATATGTGGGCCATTTTGTGATGCTTTCTGTGGCGCACCATTAATATAGTGCCCTAAATACAAGGCTTCCAGGTTATGCGTGCTAACCGCGCGTAAAACACAAGAAGCCTTCAAAACGCCATCTCTTGGCTACGCTACATAAAGATGCACTTCCTAACTTATGTCCAAGAAGCCTACGCATGCTTTAAGGCCTGTTTATTATGAAGGCTTCTTATTTCAGAGTATATGGGGCTTATAATTTACGAGTTGAATTACCAAAAGTAATCACTGGACCTTCCAAATCATAGTTGGAAAAATCCGCATCATCCCTGGAACCGTTAGCATCGTCATATAGTGTTAGGTCAACACTAATGTCTCGTCTATACTCATATTCTTCTTCAACATCGTTGCCGTCAATAATACTGGCATTATCCTCGCCACCAGGCGAACCTTCGCTACTACCCCCACAGGCAATTAAGGCCCAAGATATAAAAACCATTAAGAAATATTTAATTATGTTATTCATTTTATTCCCTTTATATGTCAACTCACTGTAATAACATTTATTTTAAACAAATAAGGAAGTAGCTATTATTTACTCCTTAGCTACTTCCCATCACTGCTTTATTATTCAATCAGCCCTCCTCACCACATTCACTGAACAGCTCATCAACCTTATCTAAATCAACTGACGTACCATTAACCGTGGCGCTTTCACCATCATCACCGAATACGATGGTATTACCATCGAGGTTTAATTTACCGCCGCGTACAGCCACCAATTCCAACTCATCTGGATCGAGAGGCTCTCCAATAGGTTGAAAATCAAGAGCTGGTGGTTTAACAGTTTCTAGTGAATCAATAGAAAAACGGCATTCTATACTACCTTGGCGCAAAGCCAGTGATATAGGGCCTTCAATCTCGTAAAAATCATCTTGAACAGACACCTTAAAAGGTGCCTCACGTGATGCGCCAAGCTTTAAAGTTTGACCACGAACATACTTATCGAAGGTTTCCGTTTGCTTTATATCAACAAAATAATTGCGCTGGGACTCGTAAGGGTTCGCACTGCCATGGGACTCGTAAGGGTTCGCACTGCCATTTGCTTTTACGAAGAGCTCTACATTAATCTCGGCAGAAAGATCGTCATCCTTATAAGTATGGGGAGTATTGTCTGAATCACCTGAAAGTGAGTAGTATCCAAGCCACTGCGAGGTATCAAGCTTAATGCCGGTTGTTTTAATGCCTTTTACGTTATAACCATCTTCCGCCGTTTCTTCATTGCATTGATAAACAGCTATGTTTTCACCAAAAACCGATACCGTATTTGCCACTGGACTAGCATTAAAGCAACCCTCGAAAGAGCTCCCCCCTTCCCCTGCTTCCCAACCAGGCGCTTCTGGGCTAGCCCCCACAAAATGCTCCCAAAACAAGCTATTATCCAAAGCAAAGCGGGCTGCCACATAAAGTCCCTCGTTGGTCGCAGCTAAATCGATAACTTTGCTAGGCCCTTTATCCTCTATAGGGTTTGATTTTCCCTTATCTGGCTCGCTAGAACTTGAGCCTCCACAAGCCACCGACATAGCGCTACTAAACAACACTGCACCGTATAAGAGTTTTGTTTTCATTTTGGTTATCCTCTGCCACCTCACAAATATTCCCTAGAGAGTAGCAACGGAGCCTTACAAACCACTTACAAAGCAGTGCCTTTACACAGTTTTGTGTATCAGTTCATCTTTTATTAAGAGCTCATACGCTCAAACCCATGCTGCCCTAGCAGTGGTGTTAGCAAAGGCTCAGCACCGGCTTGGCGTATTTCTTCCACGAAGCCTAACAAATCCACCCCTGGAATAAGCTCAGCGGGTTTTTCTAAGGGCGTCATCATGGTGTCCCAGTGGCAGGGCACCACCCAACGTGGCTTTAACAGGCGCACCGCATCGCGCACATAATTGGGCCTGTATCGCCGCCCGATGGCGCATAAACACAGCACATCAGCTTTTATACCGACCAACTCCTCTTCAATAAAATCGGCAGAATCAATGTGCATTACGGTGAGGCCTTGGGTATCTATCCACCAGTTGAACACTTGCCCATGACGCAAATGAAACAAGCGCGGCGGCCACGGTGGTGGCGAAGTGATATCCCCAGGAAAAGGCACACGGTTAAACAGGGCACGCCCATGCAACGAAGGCAGGCCCTTAATGCGCCACGGCCCCGCTGCTATTACCTCATGTCCGTTAATCTCTAATAACTGTGCTTCTGGCACTCCAGCAGCACGCCCCACCATCATGGCGGCACGAGAACCTATTAATCGTGCGCCGGTTTGCTGGCAAAGGGCGGGGGCATCTAATATATGGTCGTAATGGGCATGACCAATAAGCACATCATCAGCCTTGGGGATTAAACGTCGCACCCGTTCTTCGTCCACGACCAAGCGGCCAAACAAGGTGCGCAACAAACCTGGGCGACTCAAAAAAGGATCGAGCACCACGGTGCGCTCTTGGTTTTGCAGCACAAATCCTGCGGTGCCTAAATAAGTCAGTGTGGCATGCTCACCAGTGAGCGGCGGCGCAAACCAGTGTGCCTGGGGTTTTCGAAACAGGCCCATAGGTGCCTCCTTATCTAAACTCAAGAACAGCATAAGCTGCCATGACAAGCCCTACCACCCGCATTACACTGTGGCGGCCAAATCACATAAATAGTAGGTGCAAGGTTGCGGCGTCGTCTTTTATATATAGCAGGTTGGCTCTCTTTAGCGCTCGGCGTTATTGGGGCTTTTTTACCTATATTACCCACGACTCCTTTTTTGCTACTCGCATCCGCCTGCTTTATGCGCAGTTCACCGAAAGCCGCCGAATGGATGCTTAACAACCGCTACTTCGGTGAATACCTACGCGATTTTCAAGAAAACCGTGGCATCCCTTTTGGGGTAAAAATCCGCGCTATTATCATTATGTGGGCCTCGTTGGCGGTATCCGCTTACGTGATGCCAGTGCCTTGGGCGCGTTGGTTGCTCTTGATTCCGGGCACAGGAGTCACTATCTTTTTGCTGCGCTATAAAACACGGCCCGCCACACCGCCAAAAGCATAGTTCTTTTCGCCCTGCGTTAAGAATGCTGCTACCCTATGGCCATTTCATTCTGAGTATTCATCTAGGAAGCTAATTGCAGTGCACGACATTATCCTTTTGCAAGTTTCGGGTAACGACAGACCCGGCCTCACCGCTGCCTTTACTGCCATTTTGGCGCAGTACCAACTCAACATTTTAGATATGGGCCAAGCGGTAATTCACGATACGCTTTCCCTAGGCATTTTAGTACAAGTACCACCCACTGCAGAGGCTGCACCTTTGTTGAAAGATGTGCTTTTTCAAGCGCATAAGCTAGATGTAAATGTACAATTTGAGCCCATCGATATTGAACGCTACGAGCAATGGGTCACCAACCAGGGCAAAGACCGCTACATTATCACTTTGCTAGCGCGCAAAATTAACGCCCAACAGCTCGCTGATGTGACCGCTGCTGTGGCTGCTAATAATCTTAATATCGAAAGCATTAATCGCTTATCGGGGCGCGTACCTTTGAGCGAAGAAGCTAACGAGAAAAACACTCGGGCGTGCATCGAAATTTCAGTGCGCGGCGAGCCCAAAGACCCCGAGCAACTCCGCGCGGCTTTCTTAGATATTGCCCATGAGCGCGACGTGGACATCGCATTCCAAAAGGACAGCGCCTTTCGCCGCCACCGCCAACTCGTGGTGTTTGACATGGACTCCACCCTGATTCAATCGGAAGTGATTGATGAACTCGCTAAAGAAGCTGGCGTGGGCGAACAAGTGGCAGCTATTACTGAGCGCGCCATGCGTGGTGAGCTGGATTTTGATGAAAGCTTTAAACAACGCGTTGCCCTGTTAAAAGGCTTAGACGAAGGTGCTTTAGAACGTGTGTTACAACGCATTAAGCTAAGTGAAGGCGCTGAGCGTTTAATCAACACTCTAAAAGCCCTGGGTTACCGCACTGCGATTCTGAGCGGTGGTTTCACTTGGTTTGGCGAATACCTACAACGCCGTTTAGGCATTACCTATGTGTATGCTAACGAGCTAGAAATTGAAGAGGGCAAAGTCACAGGCCGCGTGGTGGGACAAATTGTAAACGGGCAACGCAAAGCTGAGTTGCTCAAGCAAATCGCGCAAGAAGAGGGCATTAGCCTTGAGCAAGTGATTGCCGTGGGTGATGGCGCTAACGATTTACCTATGCTTGGCACCGCCGGCCTTGGTATCGCTTTCCGCGCCAAGCCTTTAGTAAAAGAAAGTGCCAAACAAGCCATTTCTACTTTAGGCTTGGATGGCATCTTGTACCTCATTGGTGTGCGCGATCGCGACCAAGCGGAGCTATTAGCGGGCGGTCACTCTTCTTCCGGGGCTTCAAACTGAGGTTTGGGCCCTGGCTTCTGAATGTAGTAGCCCTGTAAATAATCCACACCGCCTAGCATCCAAGTTGCTTGCATTTGCTGGGCGGATTCCACATAAGACACCAGTACCTCTGTGCCCTTCTCGCCAACTTGCGCAATCAAATCAGCAAATTTGTCGCGGCTTTCTTGCTTGTCGAGCCCTTGGCTAAAGCTACTATCGAATTTCACCAAGCTAACGGGCAAGTGCTCCAGCATCTTCAGTGGATTAATGCCACCCGCAAAACGGCCCACGGAAAACTTACAACCCAGCTTATTTGCCTTGGCCACAAAGGCTTGCGCCTGTTTGAGGAAGTTATTGGCATCGGCTTCGGAAATTTGGAATGTAAGTTTGCTGCCATCATATTTGGAGGCACGCAATGCTTTAGCGATCCAATCCACCAAGGTGGCGTCTTGCAGCGAGTAACCACTCAGATTAATCAACAAGCTTGGTTTGGTGGGTAAGCTGGCCACCGCTCTCAATGCGTTTAGAATAACCCATCGATCTACCTTGCCCACCATGCCTAATTTCGCTGCGATGGGCATAAAGGTTTCGGGATGCAGTGCTTCGCTGTCTTCTTGTAACAAGCGCACAAACACTTCAAAGAAAGCATAGTTCTCATCATCGAGCTTAACGATGGGCTGATACTGCAACTCAAAAGCATCCTCTTCCAAGGCTTTTTTGAGAATTAAGCCAATGGCTTCTTCCGAACCGGCTTCCACATCGTCCAGTGGATCGTGCACATAAACATTATTGCCCTTGCCTTCATTCGCAGCCTCAGCGCGATTACAGCATTCAAGCGCTAGCGTCATTACAGATTGGCTATTGCGGCTATCTTCTTGCACAAAAGCCACACCAATACTAGCGGTTAAATGTAAGGTGCGATCCTTAACGGCCGGCATAAGTTGCTGCACGCTGTTGCGCAAGCTTTCTGCCAATGTCGCTGCCTGCTCAGGCTCAGACACCTCTTGCAGAATGCAAAACTCTTCATCCCCCACACGCGAAATGGCTGTTTCTTCGCCCAAGATAGAACGTAAATGCTGAGCAAAAATAGCGAGCACTTCATCACCGCCATCTATGCCCACCACACCTTGGTGTTGGTCGAAGTGATCCAAGCGCAAATACACCAAAGCCTTCATACCGCCGTCTTTTAGAATGCGGCCGAGGGCATCATCGATACGATCAATAAACCAACCACGGTTATATAATCCTGTGACTTGGTCCACTTGGCTCATTTCATGCAGCTTTTCTTGCAAGGCTTCTTCGTCAACGGCCTTGGTACGGATAACTATCTGGGTGCATGCTTCGCCATCGTAATTAGAGGGCGAGAAAGTAAATCGAGCTGAAAATTCTTCGCCATCGGTTTTTACCCCTGAAAAATCCATTTCATGGGTTTTGCTTTCATCTTTGGCGCGATTTCGTAACAGCTGCTTTAAGGCTTCGTGATCGGTGCTAGCCACTAAGTCCATAATAGGCACGCCTGCCAGATCGTCCACATCACTGTAGCCGAACATTTCTAAGTAGGTGTCATTCGCGTGAATATGCATGCCGTCTACTACATAAGCAATGGCATCGCGACTTTGATCCATCAACACAGCAAGGCGTTTTTCTGCTTCTCGTAAATCTAATTCCACTTGTTGGCGATCGCGACGCAAGCGCACATAATCCAACAAGTGATCCACCTGCAGCATAATAAGATCTCGGTCGCTGCAAGGTGCTAGCCCCCGAGCGCCTAAAGTCAAAACTTGGGTCAGCGATTCAGTAGTAAGCTCATCACCAAGCACCAACACGGGCAACATTTTCCCTAAGCGCTGCAAATGCGCCATCACTTGTTCTAAGTCGCAATTACCGAATGACGGGCGTGTAAGCATTAACTCCCAATGGCTAGATTTCAGCGCTTCTAAAAAACTATCTTCATCCAGCACAAGCTCAGCTCGGGTAGCCCGTCCAGCATTACGAAGTGCGTTAATAAGTTGTTCAGCATCGTCTTGCGAATCATGCGCAATCAGAAGTCGAATAATTTCGGGCTTGTATACCATGAATAATTACACCAATTACCGTGTTGCTACGGCTAACTAATTACGCCAGGTCCTATTGCTTTAAATTTTTAACGCGGCGCAACAAATTTAAAATACTATCAAATGAAAAGTAATTGTCCCTAACCCTTGGAGATTATCAAGATAAATTCTTAAGGCTGCAGACTAGCTCTCAGATTAAAATTCACTAGAAGATTGAATCAAGCACATCCAGTTCAGCATTAGCTGTTGATTTTTCAGTAATTTTATCGGAAGACTCCCCCCGCTGCTGCGCTAATTCATAACGCATAAAACCTGCGGCGCGCAATAGCACCTTGTGTAAATAGAATGTTTCTGTCACTCCTTGATGTACAACTTCTACCTCATCCCCCAACTTAAAGCCTACACTTGGTAGCAATAACGAGGTTTCAAAACCTTGGATCAACAGCTCGGGCAGGACAATGGCACGCACATGCTCGCTTTCTGAAAAATTAAGGTTGCGCACGGCAGCGGGCCACGCTTGCGATGCTAAATATTCTATACCAAACTCTGCTCCCCCTTGGCTTTGCTGTCGCACCCATCGAACCACCCCAATGGTCCATCCCAAGCTAAGCTGCTCGCGCACAGCAACAAGTTCACCCGTTTTTAACTGCTCTGGCACTTGTTTTTCCCAAGCTACACCATAGCCGCCAGCACTAACGTCTATGGTTTCGCATTGGTATTTTTTATAGCGTGGTTCGGTATTCCGAGGGCGCTGTTGGCGAGAATATGCCGATACCGCAGCTGACAACCCAGACGCATCCATGTTGCGCAATGCTTCACTACTATCGAAAGCGATAGTCCAAGCGTCTTTCTCTTTGGGCTTTGGCTTCCCTTTAAGAAACACGTTTGTTTCTTCACCCACGAGGTTGGCCACTTCTTTAACTGAACGAGAGCTCTGAAAGTCAGCCCCGTCTGACAAATAATAATGGGTAGCACTAAGGCCAAAGCAAATCTCTAAGGGAATTTTCTTCGGCTGGCGCTCAAGGGCTCTTTCCCGTTCGCCGCTTAAGTTTTCAAAAAGATGCTCGACAATGTTATTAGGTATTTTTTGCTGCGCCGCTTCATGGGCAAGCTCTGCTAGTAGCTTATTGGTAACAAGATAGCGAAAACGCCCACGCTGCTCGCCTAAAAACTTGCGCGCCATGGGTGCTCGGTCAGCGGAAAGGTTAATATAAAAGAACCGCTCTTCGGGTACGCGCACAGAAATATTCGCCAAACTGGCAAGCTTCACCATTAAGGGCGACACACGCTTAAGCTCACTTTGACGCAGCTGATTAGCACCCATTACCCCATGCAGCAGGGCGGCGCTATAAGCTGCAGCCACACTAGAAGAGGCTTGTGGCACCAACTTATCCACCACATTTCGATCGAGCATCTGGTGCTGCTCTGCGGCCACATAAAGCTGATGCAGAGTTAGCCATAGGTAGCGAGGCGGACGAAAGTACAACAACTGTGTACGAAGCAGGGTATCTCGCAGGGACACCATGGCACGGTGCGCTAGGGTCGGCAGCGCTTTTTTTACGCTAGGCTCGTCAATATGGGCCAAAGCGCGGCGCACCATGATTAGGTACCCATCGGCTAAGTAAGTTTGCAGTGCCTGCGCCAAGCTTGCTGATTGCTTAGGTCTATCTGGCAGCACAAGATTGTGCCCTAAAAAATCTTTCTCCAGAGCATCACACACATAAAACACGTGTGGACGAAGGATTTCCAATAGCTCATAACGAGCACGGCTGCGCATATGGCAACGATTGAGATCATGCAAGTAGCGGAATAACTGACGTGCGTTTTCAAGCACATTCATGGGCGGCAGCTCATCGAGCCAACGCCGCAAACGCCTCGGATTTGTGCTGCCCACAGCCGGTTCTTTTTTTCTTGCTGTGGTAATCGCAGGCTTAATGCCTTTACTACCTGTTCTGTCATTTCGCCACCTAGCCCCACCCAAAATCAAATCATTTACTACCAAACACCTCACATTTTTCAAATCTTTTGTTCTTATTTACTTTTAGGATGGAAACATTACACAATGCTAACCTTCGCAACAACCGGCGTCTTGCTTTTATCGCCCGCGTTTTCGCGCACTAGCTGCGGCAACAAAAAACCAGGAACACGAGCGCGCAACCCATCCATTAGCTGCAATGCTTGGCTATCGGGCACCATAAAATGCGCAGCCCCTTGCACTTTATCTAGCTGATGCAAGTAATAAGGCAGCACCCCACAATCAAACAAGTTATTTACCAACGCTTCTTGCGCAGCAACCGTATCATTCACGCCGGCAAGCAACACCGCTTGATTTAGCACCGTTACCCCGCGCTGGCGTAGCGCATTAACTCCTTGGGCAAGCTCAGACGTCAACTCATTAGCATGGTTGGCGTGCAGCACCAGTACACTTTGCCAGCGTGCATCACCCAGCAACTCAATTAATTCGCTATTAATCCGCTCTGGAATCATCACAGGGCTGCGGCTATGAATGCGCAACCGCTTTAAATGAGGAATCTCTGCAAGCGCAGCCACCAGCTCTGTTAACTTGCGATCGGTGAGTGTTAGCGGATCCCCGCCGCTTAAAATCACCTCGTTAACATCCTCTTGCTGTGCCAACCACGCCAAGGCCTCGGCAAAGCGCTCACGGGTGGGCATATAATCCGAATAGGGAAAATGGCGCCTAAAGCAATAACGGCAGTTCACCGCACAGGCCCCCGTGACAATAAACAATACCCGGCCATGGTATTTGTGTAAGATACCGGGCACTGGTGTATGCTGTGCTTCGGCGAGGGGATCGTGGCTAAAGCCTGGGGCTTGCTCCATTTCCTCGCCCACGGCGAGCACTTGCCGCAACAACGGATCCTCTGGATTCCCTTTTTCCATGCGCGCCACAAAGCTGCGCGGAACACGCAAAGGAAATTCACGGCAAGCCTGTAAGGCCCGCGGCAAATCCGCCAGTGTTAGCTGCAATAGTTCAAGCAACTCATGAAGATCAGTAATGGCGTCAGCCTGTTGTTGCTGCCAATTTAGTGCGTGTTGAGCTATCATTGCGACCCTTGTTTAAACTTTTTAGGTGAGTAAATGGCGTCCTATTCTACCAACGAATTCAAATCCGGTTTAAAAGTCATGCTCGATGGCGACCCGTGCGCCATTGTGGAAAACGAATTCGTCAAACCTGGCAAAGGCCAGGCCTTTAACCGAGTGCGCCTGCGCAACCTGCGCACTGGCCGTATTTGGGAGCGCACCTTTAAATCAGGTGAATCTCTTGAAGCCGCCGATGTGATCGATGTGGATATGCAGTACCTCTACACCGACGGCGAATTTTGGCACTTTATGAACCCTGAAACCTACGATCAGCTCGCTGCCGATGAGAATGCGGTGAAGGATGCCATTTTATGGCTCAAAGAAGAAGATGTGTGCACCGTCACCCTATACAACGGCGCACCTTTGATTGTGACACCACCCAACTTCGTTGAGCTAGAAATTGTGGAAACCGACCCAGGCTTGAAAGGCGATACCGCCGGCACAGGCGGCAAACCTGCTAAGCTAGCCACAGGTGCAACAGTACGTATTCCCTTGTTTGTACAGCAAGGCGAGGTGATTCGTGTGGACACCCGCACCGGCGAATACGTGGCACGCGCCAACGGCTAATTATGCCTCATAATTCTTGGCGACCCACCGCCAGCGCCCAAGCCCTTAAAGCTCGGGCGCTGCTGTATTCGGACATCCGTAATTTTTTTGCCCAACGCCAGGTGCTAGAGGTGGATACCCCTTTTTTGGCCCACTATGGCGTCAGCGATATTCACATCCAGTGCATCCACGTGCCGGGCTATGGCTTTCTGCAATCCTCGCCTGAGTATCACATGAAACGCATGCTCGCTCATGGCGTGGAATCTATCTATCAAATTGCTCGCGTGTTTCGTGATGGCGAGCAAGGCCAACGCCACAATCCTGAATTCACCTTGTTAGAGTGGTATCGCTTGGGCATGGCATTGCCTGAGCTTATTCAAGAATGCGTGGATTTACTCAAGCCTATCTTGCAGCTTGAGCAGGTGGCGCATTATTCTTTCCGCCGCGTGTTCCAGCAGCACACAGGGCTTGACCCTATGCGCGCTTCCGTGGCGGAACTAGAAGCTCGCGCACAAGGCACCACACAGCTACCCGCCAACTTAACCCGTGGTGAGCTGGTGGATTGGCTCATGGCCACCGTGGTTGAACCCGCGCTCCCCCACGATCAAATCACCGTGATTGATCGCTTTCCAGGCTGGGCCGCAGCACTTGCTCAGCACACTCAGGACGACGACGGCGAAACCGTAGCACTGCGTTTTGAGATTTACGCCAAAGGCATGGAGCTTGCCAACGGCTATCAAGAACTCACTGATGCGCAAGAACAAGCGGCACGTTTTGCCCAAGACCAGCAAACTCGCAAAAATAATGGCCTACCCCCTCGGGAAGCAGACCATTGGTTGCTCGCAGCGCTAGAACATGGCTTACCTTTTTGCTCTGGCGTGGCCATGGGGTTAGATCGCCTTTTAATGTGCCAGCTCGGCGCCAAACACATTAACGAAGTGATCAGTTTTCCGTTTGATCGCGCTTAAACAGCCTCGCCTTCTCGCGCATTATCCACAATGAGTTGCGCCACTGTGGGCAATAATGATTCAGGCAAATCGTGGCCCATGCCTTTGAGCAAACTCAGCTTAGCGCCTTTAATGTTTTTCGCGGAAGACTTACCGCAAGCAGGACGTAGCAATGGGTCTTTGGTGCCATGTATTACCCGCGTAGGGCACGTTATCTTGCGCAAATAAGGGCGTAAATCCCCCGTGGCAAGAACACCTAAAAACTGCTGGAGAATACCGCGCGGATACAAGCCTCGCTGCCAACTTTCACCAAACATTTGCTCTAACAACGCATCGCCCTGCGGCAAGTTGCCACCAATGATTTTCATTAATGCTTTACCGTGAGCCACGTACTCTTCTTCGGTTTCAATGCGCACCCGCGGGCCCACCAAAGTTTTGAGTGCCGCAAACTTAGGCGGAGGTAAAAAACGATGGTTGCTGCTCGACATAATCGAAGTAAGGCTGGCGACACGCTCAGGGTACTTGCCCGCCATAAGCTGGGAAATCATGCCCCCCATGGAAGCGCCCACTAAATGGGCTTTTTTAATATCAAGTTCATCAAGCAGGCCCACGGTATCTTCTACCATATCGTGCAAGGTGTAAGGCGGCTTAATATCCAATCCCACATAGGCACGGGCAATGGCGTGAAAAGCGCCATAATGCAGTTTGCCGCGGATTTTAGTGGAATGCCCCACATCGCGATTATCAAAACGCACCACGCGGAAGCCTTGCTCCGCCACAGCGTTCAACAAGGGCTCAGGCCAAAACACCATTTGTGCCGACAAACCCATAATAAATAGCACCACAGGTGCGTCTTTTGCGCCGCGCTCATCGTAAGCGAGGCTAATGCCGTTAGGCAGCGTAACAGTAGCAGAGGTAACAGTTAAATTTTCCATGACAGCAACTATAAAATCGGGTGATTGGTATAAGGCGCGACGAAGACTAACAGGCGAGCGGCTAATTTATAAACTTAGCCAGCCATTTGTCCCCTTGCAGCACCAAAGCGACGCCACACAGCATAAGCGCCAATCCCATTAAACGCATTGGCGTAATGTGCCGTTCTGCCATGCCGAGAAAACCAAAATGATCTAGCGTTACCGCTGCGGTAAGCTGGCCAAAAATAATCAACAGCAACATATTAGCTAAGCCCAAACGCGGTGTTAAAAACACCGTGGTGAACAGCGCCATGCACCCCAAAGCGCCGCCAGCCAACGTCCACGCGGGTTGCTTTGGCAATTGCACCAAGTAGCCACCCAAACCACCGCGCGCCAAGGTAACCACCAATAAAATTAACGTACCCACTGTAAAAGATACCAAGGTGGCTACAATAGGCGCATCACCCAAGCCATGGGCAAGATTGGCATTAACTGACGCTTGCACGGCAAAACACATGCCCGCAAACAGAGCGAGCGCAATAAAACCTATGGACATATTTTTCTCACTTTAAGGTAACCACAATGCGGCTTGACCAATTCATTGCACAGAGTACCGGCATTTCGCGTAAAGAAGCCAAAAAGTTCATTCGCCAAGGCCGCATTATGCTCGCCAACAGGGTAACAACCAACCCCGCCGAACGCACCCAAGGCCAAGCCGTGCACTTGGATGGCGACCCCTTGGCCCTGCCTGGCCACCGTTACTACATGCTACATAAACCCGCGGGCTATGTGTCTGCCACGGAAGACAAAGAACACCCCACTGCGGTCTCGCTGTTGCCCAGCGAGTTACGTCAGGGTTTGCACATTGCTGGCCGCCTCGATAAAGACACCACCGGCTTGCTGCTGCTCACCACGGATGGCCAATGGAGCCGCCGCGTTACCGCACCACGCTATGCTGTGCCTAAAACATATTTGGTGCACCTTGCTGAAGCCATAACGTCCACCGCCATACAGCAGCTAGAAACCGGTTTATTGCTGCGCGGTGAAACCCAGCCCACGGCACCTGCTCAAGTGGAGCTTGTGAACCAACACTGCATCCGATTGACCATCATCGAAGGCCGCTATCATCAAGTTAAGCGCATGCTAGCAGCGGTGGGCAATCGGGTAGAAGCCTTGCACCGTGAAAAAATTGGTCAGATATTACTTCCCAAGGGGTTATTGGCTGGCAAATATTGTGAACTCAGCCCTTCCGATGTGTCTTTTTTTTAAGCGTTGCTTACAAATAACTGTGGCTCCAATCACAAAAAAACGAGTGAACCATCAGTCATTTAATCAAAATCACTAATAATAAATGCTCACTAGTGATTTTTGTAAAAATAACCGTACACTACCCGCAGGAAGGGAACTTATTACTAGTCCTTCCTGCTTGCTTGCCTTACACTTTTTGTAGGCAGTCACGCCCATTAGGAGAAAAAAATGCAAAAACAACTATTAAAGAAATTGCCTACTACGCTATCCCTTTCAGCGTTAGCAGGTGCTGTATTATTCGCTTCCCAAGGCGCAGTCGCCGCGGGTTTAACCCTTAACGAACAAAGCGCCAGTGGCATGGGTACCGCCTACGCCGGCCGTTCCTCTTCTGCCCTTGATGCCAGCACTGTGTTTGGTAACCCAGCCGGTATGTCGCGCTTAGACCGCATGCAAGTGAGCGGTGGTTTGGCGTTTATTGATGCGCATACGAAGATTAAGGGTGGGCAGGCGCAAGACACTTCCTTAGTAACTGAATTTCCACCAGGAAGTGGTAATCTATTAGATATCGGGCCGAACATTGAAGCTGAAATCAATGCTCAAGGTACAAACAAAGGTAATATGGTTCCTTTTAGTACCATTCCTTTCGGTTACTTTGTCATGCCTATTGATGATTCGTGGCATTTTGGTATGGGTATTTATGCACCCCTCGGCGGCAAGAGTAAGTTTGAAGATTCCTTCGTTGGCCGCTACCAAGCGCGCAAAACCGAAGTTACCATGGTGACCTTCCAACCCACCATCAGCTATAAGTTTAACGACATGTTTTCTGTGGGTGTTGGGCCAACCGTTAGCTACCTAGACGGAACGCTCAGCAGTAACTCAATCGTAGGTGTTCCTGGCGCACCGGCCGACTTCACTCCTGCAGACGCCCTATACACTGCCAAAGGAAACGATACAGCCGTTGGCGCTAATGTAGGTATTCTGTTCCAGCCTTACGAAAACACTACCTTTGGTTTAACCTATAAGTCAGAGACGCGCTTTAAGTTAAGCGGTGACGCAAAACTTGAAGGCCACCCTGAAGAAAACAATGATCCCCTCAACGCAGCTTTAGGAGCTAAATACAAAGGCGATGCTAAACTAAAATTTACCGCTCCAGAAAGCATCGACCTTTCTTTTACTCATAAGTTTGACGACCAATGGACATTATACGCAGGTGCGGTTTGGACCCGTTGGAGTCGTTTAGATGAAATCAACATTACTGACAACTTAAGCATACCTCTACCGGACGGCAGCACCTCCCAAGTAAACCCGCGTGAAGAAGTCAACTTTAAAGACACATGGGCTTACTCCATTGGCGGCTCTTACCAAGTGAATCCTGAGTGGGTGCTTCGCGCCGGTTTTGCTCTTGATACTTCCGCTGCATCAGATGACACGCGCAGCGTAAGAACCCCTATTGCAGAACGCAAGGCCATTACCATTGGTGCTGGCTGGAACGTAACTCAAGACCTTACCATTGATGCCGCCTACGGCTACCTCTGGGAAAGCGATGCGAAAGTTGATCAAGGCAACAAAAACGGCCTCACTGACACTGGTTCCTCACGCCCTGGTTTCAAAGGCACCTTCAAAAACAAAATCCACGGCCTATCTGGTCAGGTTACCTACCGCTTCTAAGTTAAGCTGACAGGTACACACCCAACCCTCTAGAGCACCGCTCTAGGGGGTTTTTTAATGCTTGAGTTAGCGGTTTTCATTGGTTAGGGTAACGCCTACTTTTCTCGCCCCCTTTTTCGATTGGAACAATATTATGTGGATGAAAAACCTCGCTGTGTTTGCCAGCGCTACGCCTTTTGCTTGGTCTGTGAGCGAGCTTAATGACATGCTAGAACAAATGCCGTG
>DAHVSB010000028.1 GCA_027324795.1 Alcanivoracaceae bacterium | reverse complement strand
TTACGCTCGGCCACCGCAGCCCCTAACATGGCGGGAGTGGGCCACTGGCTGTGCTGCGCTGCTTTATTGAAGCGCTGGCTCGCTTTTTCCCACTGGCCTTTAACGAGTGCATTGGTGCCTGAGCGAAGCAAGCTAGTGTGCGCTTTATCTTGGCGGCGCTGCTCCCAAAAACTTGGTGCCAACAGCTGCGCAAAGGGGCGGAACACCAGCAATACAAAACTCAACGCCGCTGCCGCTGCGAGCAATACTAACAGCGCAAACACTAGAGAGGTTTCTAATTCCCAGCCGGCAAAGTACACCAGCACATAACCGCCATCGCTGAGCAGCAGGGTACCAAGGCCCAATGCTGCCGCTAGCACAATGATAAGCGCAAAAAGAGTTCGCTTCATTGCACACCACCCTGCGCCGCCGCACGTCGGAACTCTGCCACAAGTTCAGCTAACTGTGGCGGGTCCACCACCACAGCCACATCAGCAAGCTCATCCAAAACCACTAACGCATCGCGCACAGAGGTTTTATCGGTGCGATAATACTGCGTTAGGGTTTGCTTGGCGCTGGCCAAACCACTTTGGTAAATCTCGTTTTGTTGCTGCAGCAAACCTAAGCGTGCTTCCTGTAAGGCGCTTTTTAACAAGGTTTTGGCCAACAGCTCAGCTTGCTCGGTGAGCGGCACATCAAGCTCTGTTTGAGGCTTACGAATTTGTACTGGCAGGTGAGATGCCACCCGCTGCCACCAATGCTCGGCGGCTTCGCCCTCAGGGATTACCACGTGTTTCTCGCGGTTACGCAAAGGCAAGGTTTGGCTATGCTTTTCCCAATTTTTGAGTTTTAACCAGTGGCCAGTGAAATCTTGCCCAACAAAGGTTTCCATGGCAGCAATGCCTTCGAGAAGCTGTTCGCGCAGGGGGAGTACAGAACTATGCAGCTCTTTCGACAGCAAGGCATCTGCGCGCTTAAGTAGGCGCAGCGTGGCTTCGCCATCGGCGGTTAACACTAAACGTTGCTCTGCTTGGGTCACTAGCTCAGCGGCCTCTTCGATGCGCCAAAAACCCGCGTCCTTGGGCTCAAGCTCTTGGAGGCGTGCAGCTAAGCGCTGCTGCTCCTCAGCAAGAGACGATAATTTTTTTTGTCCCTCTTGGCTACTGCTGCGCTGCTCAACACGCAGAGCGTTAAGCTGCTGTTCAAGAGCCTGATAAGCCTCTTGCTGCGTTACTAATTGTTGTTCTTGACGTTCTAGCTGATGCCATACCCAAGAACCTGCCAACACCAAGGCCACCAATAACAGTAGCCAAAGAATAATGCCCGCTTTGGAGCTTTTTTTGGGTGGTTTAGCGTTTGCTTGTAATTGCGGCTTGGGCTGTTGCTTTTCCTTTGCTTGTGCTAGCGATTCGTTCTCTGATGTTGTTATCGGTGTTGTTTCAGACATCCCACCATATCCTCGTCATGGGGGCTCGCAGCTACCACACTATGAAAGCCCATATCGTTAATGGCTTGTGCGATACGTTCGCTGCCCGCAATTATTAGAGTGTCGTGCAATTTAGCACCACCACACTTATGTATACAATGCCAACTTTCTACGCTAGTTACCATGACCGCATCTGGCGCTGGCGACGGCCATTTAAGTGAAGGGTGGCAACGTCGGCGATACAAAGGTATGCGCTCCACAGTGGCGCCCCGCGCACGTAGGGTATCTGTGAATAGTTCGCGCCCGGTTTCGCCGCGTAAAATTAAGACCTTTTGCCCCTCCATTTGCTGCAAGGAGGGCATAGCCAGTGCCGCCTCTGAGTTAAAGCCACTTTCAGGCCATTGCGGCACAAACCCAGCGGCGCTTAATGCTTTGGCGGTGGCATCCCCCACCGCTAGCCAGTTCACGCCCACCGGCCATTGCGGCCAATAATCCTCAAGCACTTTTAACGCATAACGCACTGCGTTTGTGCTCACAAAAAACACGGCTTGGTAATTATCAATATTGATCAGTCGCTCTTTGTCTTCTGGGCTTATCGGTAGCGCCTCTAATTGCAAACTACTTTGCACCACAGCTTTAAACCCTGCCCGCTCTAACAAAGCGACCAAGGGGGCCTGCTGCCCCTCGGGGCGTGTTACCCAAATACGTTTCATGAGCGTGCGTAAATTGCTTGTAAGATGTCACCTGCGCCTTGGCTGAGCAAATCCTCAGCGATGCGCACCCCCAATGCTTCCGCCTCTTGGCGCGGCGCACGGCCTTCAGCGGTATATACCACTGTGCCATCCTCGCTAGCCACTAAACCACGCAACCAAATGGTATCGCCTTCGAGCTCAGCATAACCCGCAATCGGCACCTGACAACCGCCTTCTAAGCGACGATTCATGGCTCGCTCCGCCACCACACGATCCCACGTATCCGTGTGATTCAATGGCGCCAATATTGCTTTTACTTTTTCGTCACCTTCGCGGCACTCAATCCCCACAGCACCTTGCCCCACCGCCGGCAAACATTGTTCCGGTGCTATGCTGGAGCGAATGCGCTCGGTAAGCTCTAAACGGCGCAAACCCGCGGCGGCTAATAAAATGGCATCAAAACGCCCTTCATCTAAGCGGCCGAGGCGAGTTTGTACGTTACCGCGCAGGCTAATGATTTCGAGATCTGGCCTTAAGGCCTGCATTTGCGATTGGCGGCGCAAGCTAGAGGTGCCAAGGCGTGCGCCCTGAGGTAAGTCGTTCAACGTATCAAAATCATTAGAAACAAACGCATCACGCGGGTCATCACGCTCACAAATAACAGGCAATTCAAAACCTGGCGGCAATTCCATGGGGACATCCTTCATGGAATGCACGGCAATATCTGCCATACCTGCTAGCATGGCTTCTTCTAGCTCTTTGATAAACAACCCTTTACCGCCAATTTTAGCCAGTGGCGTATCTAAAATTTTATCGCCCTTGGTTTTAATCGGGAGTAATTCCACCGTTAAGTTCGCATGAATGGCTTCGAGGCGTTGCTTCACATCATTGGCTTGCCACAATGCTAAGGGGCTTGAACGAGTGGCAATTCGCAAAATTTCAGCAGACATAAATACTCCGTAATCAAAGGCATGTGAAAACTGCATCCAAGGAAATAATGCTACAGTGTAATAGAAAACACTGCCTAGTGGCTAAATCAACTAGCACTAATAAGTTTGCCAATGGAACAAAAAGCTCTAGAATTGCGCCAATTTTATTCATTCGCCAACCTTGAGGAATGGCTATGTCAGCAGTAAATATCGTGGTTGTGGGCGGTGGCGCCGGCGGCCTGCCCTTAGTGACGTTGTTGGGCCGCAAGCTCGGCAAAAAGAATAAAGCCAACGTAACCTTAGTGGATAAAAGCCATTCCCACGTATGGAAACCGCGCTTTCATGAAGTCGCCACGGGCGCCATTGACGCTGACTTAGATGCCTTAGATTATCGTGCACACGCTCGCTTAAACCATTATCAGTTTGCACCTGGTGAGCTCACAGGCGTGGACTCAGCAAACAAAACCATCACCTTAGCGCCCTTGCTTGATAACAGCGGCAACGAAGTACTACCTGAGCGCACGCTACCCTACGATTATTTAGTTATTGCTATTGGTAGCCAGTGCAACGATTTCAACACTCCCGGCGTTAAAGAGCATGCTTTTTTCCTCGATAGCCGCCAACAGGCTGAACGCTTTAGGGAGCGCTTCTTAAATGCTTGTTTGCAGGCCAACTACCAACACAAACCATTGAGTATTGCCATTGTGGGCGCTGGTGCCACGGGTGTTGAGCTAGCAGCAGAAATTCATCACGCTATTTCCATGCTCAAACTTTATGGCCACGAAAGCCTAGACCGAAAACAACTCACAGTGCACCTGATTGAGGCCGCACCGCGTATTTTACCGGGGCTAACAGAGCGGGTTTCTAGTGCCGCTCATGCGCGCTTAGAAAAGCTCGGCGTCAAAGTACACATAAACACCATGGTAGAAAGGGCTGAGGAAGGCAGTTTCGTTGTTAAAGACGCCCCGCCTATCGCCGCAGATTTACTGGTATGGGCCGCAGGGGTAAAAGCCCCAGCAGTGCTAGGCTGTGTTGAAGGGGTGGAGCATAACCGTGTCAACCAAATCGTAGTGGAGCCAACGCTACAAGCCAAAGGGCAGCAGGATATTTTTGTGATTGGCGATAGCGCAGCTTGTATCTTGCCTGGCATGGAGCGGCCTATTCCACCGCGCGCACAATCCTCACAGCAAATGGCACACCATCTTGCCAAACAGTTGCGCTTACATATCACCAAAGGCACAGATTTTCAGCCTTTCCAATACCGTGACCACGGTTCCTTGGTATCGCTGAGCCAATATAGTTCCGTGGGCATGCTCATGGGCAACCTCAAGGGCGGTAACTTTTTTGTGGAAGGTTGGCTAGCGCGCATGATGTATATCAGCCTTTATCGTCTGCACCAGGCTACGCTGTACGGTTGGCCGCGCACATTAATGCTGCTCATTGCGGGTCGTTTTAACCGCCTCGTCAGGCCACGTCTAAAGCTTCATTAAGGAAGTTTGCTTTAGAAACCAATACTTAATAGTGTTTAACAGTCCGCGCAAAAGCACGGCATGCGCCTTCTGGGGCGCTTCTGTGTGTTTTTTAAGCGTAAACTAGAGGAACTAATTATCTCTTTCGTGTCGGAACTTTTAATTGCGCGCATACCTATGCAGCAATTTGTTTAACTACAACGGAGATGATGACATGAAAACTTCAACTAAAACTCTACTGATTGCGCTTTCCGCTCTTGGCGCCTCTGTCGCTTACGCCACACCTGAAGGCCAGCAGCAAACACCACCGCCAGCACCTGAGCAACAGATGCAGCAGCAAGCGCCTAATGCTGATGATATTAAATCAGAGGAGTTAGAGAAGTTTGCGAAAGCCTACAAGAACGTAGAGAAAATCCGTACTCAATATGTAGAAAAAGCCGGTTCCACCGACGACCCACAAGAAATGGCTGAAGTACAAATGTCCATGCAAGAAGAAATGATTGATGCCGTTGAAGACAGCGGTTTGGATATCGGTACTTACAACAAAATTGCGCAAATTTTGCCCTACGATGAAGGTTTGCGTAACAAAGTTGAAGAGATGCTATAAGCATCCAACCGCGCAGTTGCGTGGGCGCTGTGCCCGCGCAGCCTTAGCGCGCAGCCCACGCCTCGGGCTGAACAAATTGTCCCATCACAGGCAACCGCACAATAACTTGTAATCCCCCCTGCGGATGGTTACTGATATGCAAACTTCCATGGTGCATATCCACAATCCGTTGCACTATGGCCAACCCCAACCCTGACCCACTCTCTGTGCGCGCTTTCTCGCCACGAGAAAAGGGCTGCAACAGGCCCTGCACATGTTCATCCGCCACTCCTTTGCCATGGTCGCGAACCGTCATCACCACGGCTTGTTGTGTTAACTCAGTGCTCACTACCACCGGCGGTTGGCCATACTTAAAAGCATTGGTTACCAAATTGGTGATTAAGCGCTTCATGGTTAATGGCTTTAGCATTAAATCGGGCACATCAGCTAGCGCTAGTGTCATATCCTCTTGGGGATAACGCTCGCACACTTCCACAATCAATTCATTTAAATTCTCGAAGCTGGCCACTTCATCGGTGCCATCACGAATAAAGCCAATAAATTGTTCTAAAATAGCGTCCATGTCTTCAATGTCTTGCACAATACCGGCAGCTAGTTCTTCGTCCCCAATAAACTCAGCAGTAAGCCGCAAGCGAGTAAGCGGGGTGCGCAAATCATGGGACACCCCAGCCAAGAGCAAGGTTCTATCCCGCTGCGCCTGAGCAAGCTCCGCTGTCATGCGGTTGAAGGCATGGTTTACAGCGTTAAACTCCACGGTGCCAGAGTTAACATCCAAGGGCGGTACCGAGTCGCCTCTCGCCACCACCATGGCCACTTGCTCCAATCGCTTTAGTGGGCGGTTAAGGCCACGGGCAATCAATAAGCCAGCCAATACAGCAAATAGGGGCACAGCCACACCCCAGCCCACCATAAAGTAGCGGTCATAATCGCGGAAAAACGTCATGGGCACGCTCATCCACTGCTGTTCAAAAGAAGGGGCTGTAATCCACAATACGGGGCGTCGCATATCTTCAAACCGCACGGTAATGGGCTCTTCAAAAATATTTTCTAATTCTTTGCGAAACCCGCGTACCACCGGAGTGATATACCACGGCACTTCAGCATCATCCACATTCGGCGGCGTGCCCAAGCGAATGCCTGACAGCTCCCCCAACCGCTTTGCCGCTTCAGGATCTTTGGTTTCTTCATGGAAAGACAGCTCTGCTTGCAGCAAAGTAAGGTGAGAATACTCACGAATGCCCGGCAAATAGGTGTTCCGAGCAAAGAACCATACGGTTAGGATTTGTGTCATAAATACCACTAATCCCACCAGTAATGCCGAGCGAGTAAATGAGGTTTTGGGCGTAAAGCGCGCGAACACAATCAATCAGCCTGAGTTAGTCGGGTACAAACACATAGCCTACCCCCCATACCGTTTGCACATAACGAGGTTTAGCAGGGTCATCTTCAAGCAAACGGCGCAAACGTGATACTTGCACATCAATAGAGCGCTCCATAGCACTCCACTCACGGCCACGCGCCAAGCTCATTAGCTTATCTCGCGTCAACGGCTCCCGTGGGTGCTGCACTAATGCTTTTAACACCGCAAACTCCCCGGTGGTAAGGCCAATCTCTTCGCCGTCGCGCTCTAAAATACGACGAGACAAATCTAAGGTCCAAGGCCCGAAAGTGGCCATTTCATTCTCTTGGCTTGGAGCACCCGGCACTTCACGGACTTGTCGGCGCAGAATAGCGCGAATACGTGCATCAAGCTCGCGCGGATTAAACGGCTTTGGCAAATAATCATCAGCCCCCGCTTCGAGCCCTTCGATACGTTCATTATCATCCCCTTTGGCAGTGAGCATGATAATAGGCATCTCCATTTCTGCCTCTCTTAGACGGCGGCAAATAGATAGGCCATCTTCCCCTGGCAGCATTAAATCAAGCACCATAATGGAGTATAGTTCGCGTCCTAGCGCCCTATCCATTTGCTCTCCATCCGCTACCGCTTTTACCAGGTACCCCTGCTCTTCTAAAAAACGCTGCAGCAAACCACGCAAACGCGCATCATCATCCACTATTAATACTTTATCTGGCTGTTTATCTGCCATTGTTATAACTCCCAGAGCTTGAGAAAGCAGTTTTAACTTATTATTTAAGCTAATGAACACCTGCAATGAATAATCTGTGAACAAGTAACTATGCAAAGCTTAAAAAGCCGTTAATACTTACTGCAACTTTTCAGAATGTGACACAAAGTGTGCCAGAAGTGCCAATTCTAATCAGGTTTTTCTTTTACAAGTTATTGCTATGATATCTCACAAATAAAAACGACAGCATAGCGACTTACTTCTCAAGGAGAGCTCCATGACCACAATCTTAGTGATTGATGATTCGCCCACACAACTCGCCAATTTAGTGCGTATTTGCGAGAGTGCAGGGTACCAAACGATTACCGCCACCAACGGCCAACAAGGGATTGAACTCGCACAAGCTAAGCAACCCAATTTAATCCTGATGGATGTGGTGATGCCAGAACTGAATGGCTTTCAGGCCACACGTAAAATCACTCGCGACCCACAAACTGAACATATTCCTGTGATTTTAGTTACAACCAAAGACCAAGAAACCGATAAGGTCTGGGGCCAACGCCAAGGCGCATACGGCTATATTGTAAAGCCCCCTGTGGAAAAAGAATTACTTAGCCTAATCGAACAAGCTCTCGCCTAATTGATTTTTGTTATAGGAAATTTAATTCCCTTTCCTGTACTATCTTCTCTGCTTAGGGCGTGTGGCGCTTGGCTGACGCAGCCTTTTATTGATGCACCCACCCCCATCTTTCGTTGGTAGCTCAAATGGGTTTGAGCTACCTTTTTGTTATTCATAGCGGTTACTTGGGCATTCGCCCATTGTCTGCCACCTATCTCTAGCGATTGTCACATGCACAGTATCGAACAACTGATTGCCAACGAACTAAACGTTAAACCCCAACAAGTCCAAGCCGCGGTACAACTACTCGATGATGGCGCCACGGTGCCTTTTATTGCTCGTTACCGTAAAGAAGCCACCAATGGGTTAGATGACACTCAGCTGCGCCTATTAGAAGAGCGCTTACACTATTTACGTGAACTCGATGAGCGCCGTGCCACGGTACTAAAGAGCATTACTGAGCAAGGCAAGCTCACCGAAGAACTCGAAGCCGCGATTCTGGCGGCAGACACCAAAACGCGTTTAGAGGACCTTTATTTACCCTACAAACCTAAACGCCGCACGCGTGCACAAATTGCTAAAGAGGCTGGTCTTGAACCGTTGGCAGATAGCCTCTATGAAGACCCTACCCTCGAACCTCTAATAACAGCCGAGGCTTATCTTAACGAAGAACACAAGATCGCCACGGCTCAAGACGCCCTCGATGGCGCCAAACAAATTTTAATGGAACGCTTTAGCGAGCAAGCCGACCTTTTAACTCGCTTACGTACTTACTTGTGGGAAAATGCAGAAATCAGCTCCACAGTGATCGAGGGCAAGGAAGAAGAAGGTAACAAGTACAAAGACTACTTTGCCCACAATGAAAAGCTTGCCAACATTCCAAGCCATCGTGCTTTAGCTTTGTTCCGCGGTCGCAATGAGGGCATTTTGCAAGTGGGTATGGTGCTTCCTGAGTTGCTAGAACAGCAAGACCCACACCCTTGCATTGCCAAAATTGCAGCGTTTGTGGGTTGGCAACACCAGCAACGTGCAGCCGATGATTGGCTCCGCGACGTTATCGCATGGACTTGGAAAGTAAAGCTCAGCTTGCACCTAGAAACCGAGCTGCTCAGCCGCGTGCGTGAAATCGCTGAGGAAAGCGCTATCGAAGTCTTTGCCCGTAATTTAAGCAGTTTATTGCTAGCCTCACCCGCCGGCGCGCGAGTCACCCTAGGCTTGGACCCAGGCCTGCGCACAGGGGTAAAAGCTGCCATTGTGGACGGCACTGGCAAGCTGCTCGACGTGGCCACTATTTTTCCCCATGCACCCAAAAACCAATGGGACCAATCCTTAGCCACACTCGGCAGCCTTTGCGCCAAACATAAGGTTAACTTAGTGGCCATTGGTAATGGCACCGCTAGCCGTGAAACCGATCGCCTCGTGGGCGAGCTAATCAAACAAATGCCTAAGCTCAATCTCACCAAGGTTATCGTGAACGAAGCTGGGGCGTCCGTGTATTCGGCCTCTGAACTTGCCGCAAAAGAATTTCCTGAACTAGACGTTTCCTACCGTGGCGCCGTTTCTATTGCCCGCCGTTTACAGGACCCGCTTGCTGAGTTGGTTAAAATTGATCCTAAATCTATTGGCGTCGGGCAATATCAACACGATGTTAGCCAAACCAAACTTGCCCGCAGCCTCGATGCTGTAGTAGAAGACTGTGTAAACGCCGTAGGTGTAGATGTGAACATGGCTTCTGCGCCCCTGTTAGCACGCATTTCTGGTTTAAACCAAACCACAGCCGCCAACATTGTAAATTACCGCGAAGCCAATGGCCCCTTCCCTAATCGTGAAGCGCTGAAAAATGTGCCGCGCTTGGGTGCCAAAACCTTCGAACAAGCTGCGGGTTTCTTGCGCATTGCTGCTGGCGATCAGCCCCTAGATGCCTCGAGTGTGCACCCCGAGGCGTACACAGTTGTGGAAAAAATTGCAGAAGCATACAACAAACCTGTGGCGAGTCTCATCGGTGATGTAGAGTTCTTAAAGAAAGTGAAGCCCGAAACGTTTATTGATGACAAATTCGGCTTACCCACCATTACCGACATTCTTGCTGAGCTTGAAAAGCCAGGCCGTGACCCGCGACCCGAATTCAAGGTGGCGGAGCTACGCGAGGGCGTGGAAAAAATCAGCCACTTAAAACCAGGCATGCAACTCGAGGGCACAGTTACCAACGTTACAAACTTTGGCGCTTTTGTGGATGTGGGCGTGGGCCAAGACGGTTTGGTGCATGTATCCGCCCTTGCAGACAAGTTTGTTGAAAACCCCCACGATGTGGTGAGCCCTGGCGACATTGTTAAAGTAAGGGTGCTAGAGGTGGACCTAGATCGACAGCGTATTAGTCTCTCGATGCGCTCTGATGCCGCCGCGCCTTCCGAAGCGCCTAAAGCCCAACGGAATCCACGGGGCAAGGCTCAGCGTTCACGCAATCAACAAACCAAAGCCGCTCCTCAGCAAAAAGGTACCTTTGCTGCACTATTTGAAAAAGCGCAGCAAGAACAGCAAGCCAAAGGCAAAAAACGTCTATAATATGTGGCGCTAGGGTCCTCCCTAGCGTTTCTTTCATGCAAAAGGAAATCCCATGGGCGATGTATTAACTGCGCGCCTTCGCGCTTTAGACACCTCTCAAGCGACTCAAACCCTAGCGCAAATTCGACGCGGTTTGGAAAAAGAAAGCTTGCGCATTACGCCTCAAGGCTACTTGGCGCAAACTCAGCACCCCAAGGCGCTTGGATCGGCGTTAACCCATCCTTACATCACCACAGATTATTCCGAAGCATTGCTAGAATTTATCACGCCACCCACCACGTCTTTAAGTGAGCCCATAGCATTGCTTGAAGACTTGCATCGTTACACCTATCAGCATATTGATGACGAGCTGCTTTGGGTAAACTCAATGCCTTGCATTATGACAGCCGATGATGAAATCCCCATCGCCCAATACGGCAGTTCCAACTCGGGCAAAATGAAAACCGTTTACCGTGTGGGCTTAGGGGAGCGTTATGGGCGCCGCATGCAAACCATTGCTGGCATTCATTACAACGTATCTTTTGATCGTGATTTTTGGCTACACCACCAAGCGGCAGAGGGTGACACAAGCCAGTTACAGTCCTTTATTTCTCGCCGCTATTTTGATTTAACCCGCAATTTTCAGCGCTACTCATGGCTAATCAACTATTTATTTGGTGCTTCGCCCGCCGTATGCGCTTCATTTTTGGATGGCCGCGACCATGAGCTGATTACCCTCACCCGTGGCACGCTTTACCAACCCTACGCCACCTCTTTACGCATGAGCGATATTGGCTATCAAAACAATGCTCAATCTGCGCTTTCCATTAGCTATAACAATCTCGAAGAGTATGTGCGCGATTTAACCGCGGCCATTAATACGCCTGAAGCCATGTACGAAGATATTGGAGTCAAACAAAACGGTGAATACCGCCAGTTAAACACCAATATTTTGCAAATCGAAAATGAATACTACTCTTCCGTACGCCCTAAACAGGTGGCTTTATCTGGTGAGCGGCCCACCCAAGCATTGGCGCGCCGCGGTGTGGAATACGTGGAAATCCGCACCATTGATTTGAACCCTTTTGACCCAGTGGGCATTAACGAAGAGCAAATGCGCTTCTTGGATGTGTTCACTACTTTTTGTTTGATGTCGGAATCACCAGCGCTAAGCCGCGATGTGCTGCGCGCAGCAAAAAACAACATTCGCCAAGTTGTCTACCGAGGCCGCGATACCAGCGTAGAGCTATGCAACTTCGGTACGCCCACCACGCTAAAAACATGGGCCAACAAGTTACTAGACCGCATGGTGCCCATTGCCGAGCTCTTTGATAAAGCTCATGGGAGCAATGCTTACAGTGAAGCTTTAACGCATCAGCGAGATAAGGTGGCTCACCCAGCACTAACCGCCTCTGCGCGTATTTTGGCCACCCTAGAGGATGAGCAACAAAGCTTCTTCGACTTCGCCATGGAGCAAGCACGCAAGCACCAAGACTATTTCCTCAACCAAACTCCCTCAGCAAAAGTAACCGCTGAGCTAGAAGCCTTGGCTGAGCAAAGCTTAGCTGAGCAAGCCGAGATAGAGGCAAGCGACACCATGAGTTTTGAGGATTTTTTAGCAAGCTACTACCGAGATGACGCGTAGCGCACCTATACTACCACCAGGTTCCAACTCATCTAACTACGAAGAGTGAGCACTATGACGGCATTACTAACTCCCAGACGCCTTGGCCTAGCCGGTTTTATAATGTGTGTGTTTGCCATGGCATCCGCCCTGTATTTACAGCATTTTGGTGGTTTGGACCCCTGTCCTTTATGCACCTTTCAACGCGTGGGTTTTGTCAGCGCGGGGCTGATATTCCTAGTGGGCGCATTGCACAATCCCGGTATTATTGGGCGGCGCATTTATGCGGCCCTGGCAGGGATTTGTGCTCTGTATGGTGCCGCCGTGGCTGGACGCCATATTTGGCTACAAAATTTACCCGCTGATAAGGTGCCAGAGTGCGGCCCAGGCCTCGATTACATGCTTGATGTGTTCCCCATGAGAGATGTCTTAGCAATGGTATTTAGCGGCTCTGGCGAGTGTGCTGACATTGATTGGACCTTTCTTGGCATCACCTTGCCCGAGCTCGCATTGCTCGGTTTTGCGGCGTTGCTGGTTACCACCATAGCTTGGGCTGTTTGGCCAGCACATCAAAACGCCTAATGACATGCTAATCAATGGGCTTATTATTATCTTGTTGTGCCAGTTTGTGGGTGAACTGCTGGCCTATGGCCTCGGCCTTCCTATTCCTGGCACCATTATTGGCATGGTGTTATTACTGCTCGGGCTTATGCTTTCTCAGCCCTGCCGTCAGCAGGTGGAACCCGCCGTTAGCGTCCTTATTCGTCATTTAACCTTATTGTTCTTTCCTATTGGCGCTGGGCTAGTGCTAGAGTGGCCCACCTTTGCGCAGCACGGCAGCGCCATCATTATCGCTCTGACTCTTTGTACTTTAGCCACCATCGTTATTGTGGCTGTGGGATTCAACCGTCTGCTTAATTTACGCCAGCATGATTAAACTGATTCAAACCCCACTGTTTAGCATTTTGCTAACACTCGTTTGCTATCGGCTTGGCGAGTGGGTGTATGCTAAATCCCGCCGCTTTCCCCTGTGCCATCCATTTATCATAGCTCTGCCGCCGCTAACCTGGGGCTTAATGCAAGCTGCGATTGATTTTGAAACCTATCTTGCCCACACCACCGCCATTCACTTTTGGCTCGGCCCAGCCACAGTGGCACTGGCATGGCCCCTATATCGGCAGCTCAACACCATTGGTGCACACTGGCACAGCATTGCTGCGGCTACTTTGCTCGGCGCCTTAATTGCCATGTTCACCACTGTTGGGGTGGCCGCATTGCTTAATGCGCCCACCGAGGTTTTAGGCTCTTTGGCACCTAAATCCATTACCACGCCTATCGCCATCGAAATCGTTAAGCATTCAGGTGGCTATATTGCCCTCGCTGCAGGCGCCGTGGCATTTACTGGAATTTTTGGCGCTGTGGTAGCACCACCCATCATGACGTTGCTCGGTATTCACGACCCAAGAGTGCGCGGTTTTACCTTAGGGTTGGTGGCTCATGCTATCGGTACGGCGAGGGCCTTTGAGGAAAGTGAGCAAGCTGGTGCTTTTGCCAGCCTTGCCTTAAGCCTAACGGGTATTACCACAGCGTTGCTGCTGCCCTGGCTATGGCCAATGATAAAACCAGTGCTTAACTAACAAAAAAGGCAAGGACCATGCCTTGCCTTTTTAACCTGTTGAGCTGCTAATTACTCAACAATTTCTAGTAGTTCCACTTCGAAAATTAGCGTGGCATTAGGGCCAATCATACCGCCAGCACCGTGCTCGCCATAAGCAAGCTCAGGGGGTAACACGATGCGCCACTTGTCGCCAACACTCATTAACTGCAGCGCTTCTTGCCAACCTTCGATAACACCGTTAACTGGGAATTCCACTGGTTCACCACGGTCTTGGGAACTATCAAATACAGTGCCATCCACCAAGGTGCCATGATAATGGGTTTTCACCGTGTCCTCAGCCTTAGGCTTAGGACCACCATCACCTTCTTCAAGCACTTCATACTGAAGGCCGCTCTCAAGTACGGTTACACCTTCTTTTTCAGCGTTCTCTTTTAAGAAAGCTTTGCCTTTTTCCACCAGCTCTTCGTTCTGGGCTTGCTGCTCTTCTTGGGCGGCTAGCATTTCGGCCATTTTCTCCTGCTGGTACTCAGCAATGGCTTCGTGCATTTCGTCTTCAGTCAGGCGCAGCTCTTTCTGCTCCACACCTTTCATGCCGTGGGTAAAACCGCCTAAAAAGGCATCGGCATTAAAGTCTTCCCCACTATTGAGCAGCTCATTCGCAGCCAAGTAACCTAAGGAATAAGACACCTTGCTAATGTTGTCATCAAGACTCACATTTGCCACATCGTTACCCGAATCGTTGTTGCCACAAGCTGCTAGCATCACAGCGGCAAATAATACGCCTACTTTTTTCATTTTTCCTCCAATCCATTGCGCTGCATATAGCAGTTGCATGGTTGATACTTTGTATTAATTTAACGGCTTCGATAGTGTGCTTGGCAAAACCAAGCCTCGCAAGCCCCAATTTTAAAACAGTGACTTATTCCACCTTTGGTTGAGCTGACTCGTTAACTCTCAATTAGTTCACCAACTCTCCATCTATCTTATTTATTCTAAATACGTATAACCATTTAAACCTTCACGAATATCAAATAAAAAGGTTTCTTTTTCCTGTTCACTCAGCTCTGCTTGTTGGCATAGCATTAATAAGGTGTTGAGCAAGCGGTCTGGGTCAAAGTTCACATAGCGCAGTACACTACTCACCGTATCGCCTTGAATTGGGTGCATCAGCCTTATTCCACCCTGCTCATCCATGTGCACGTCCACGGAATCGGTATCACCGAATAAATTATGCATATCACCCAAAATTTCTTGATAGGCTCCCACCATAAAAAAACCGATTTCATTAATTGGTTGAGCGGGTAGTGCCAAAGTGTTTTCTATGCCTTCCTCTTCCACATAGTTATCAATGCGTCCATCAGAATCACAAGTGATATCCTGCACCACTGCGCGACGTGTTAAAGGTTCATTCAAGTGCTGTAAAGGTAATATGGGAAAAATCTGGGCTATGCCCCATACATCAGGCACTGATTGAAATACGGAAAAGTTCACAAATAACTTATCGGCTAACAAGCTGTTCAGCTCATCTCGCAGTGCGTTGTGATGCTTGTTGCCTTGGCGCAGCAGGTGGCGCACCTGAGCCAGGCCGCGCATATACCATTGTTCAGCTAGCGCACGCTCCTTAATACTAACCTTTTGCGCCATATACGCTTGATGGAGCTGCGCCCAAAGATGCTGCAGCTCATCAAAAGCTTCCGCAGGGGCTATCGAAGCCAAGGTGCCCACCAGTTGTTGCAGTGCCACCAGTTCTTCGGCTACTTGTCCCTCTATTGCAGGCGCCGTTGCCGGCACCATGGGTTCTTGATCAATAATATCCGCCACCAGCACCGCATGGTGCGCCGTTAGTGCCCGTCCTGATTCACTAATAATATGGGGATGCGGCAGCCTCAAAGCGTCAGCTCCGCGCTTAACAGCAGCAACAATACTGTGGGCATAATCCTCCATGGTGTAGTTCATGGAGCAATAAGAGCGCGAGCCGGTGCCTTCATAATCCACCCCTAGCCCACCTCCCACATCCAAGGTATCAATGGGGGCACCAAGGCTGCGCAATTCTTGATAGTAACGCACAGCTTCCTCCATGCCCGCAGCAATATCACGCACGTTAGCCACCTGTGAGCCTAGGTGAAAGTGCAGCATGCGTACACTTGCTAACAACCCAGCCTGTTCGCATTGCTCAACGGCGGACACTAACTGCGCCGCAGACAAACCAAACTTAGACTTTTCACCCCCACTATTTTGCCAATTACCCTTGCTCACCGACATCAGTCGCACGCGCAACCCTAGCACAGGCACCACTTCAAGAGCCTTAGCTTGGGCTATGATATGGCGTAGCTCACTGAGCTTTTCCACCACAATAAAGACTTGGTAGCCCAAACGTTGGCCAAGCAAAGCGAGCCGTATGTATTCTTCGTCCTTGTAACCATTACAAACAATGGTGTTACCGGCTTCGCCTGACATCGCTAGCACAGCTAATAGTTCAGGTTTAGAGCCTGCCTCTAATCCAATGGGAAAACCAGCATCACGCGCCGCAACGATTTCTTCCACCACACGGCGCTGTTGGTTGACTTTAATCGGGTAGACAGGGGTATAACCTGCTTGGTAGCCGCAGGCCTTAATGGCATTTTGAAAAGCTGTGTTAAGGGACTTCACCCGGTGTTGCAAAATGCCGCTAAAGCGCATCAGTACAGGTGTACGCAGCCCTGCTTGATGGCACAAGCTCAGCACCGCGCTGAGTGGCGCTTTAACCTTCCCTTGTGGCCCTTCCGGATGCACGCACAGCTGGCCATCCTCATCCACACTAAAGTAACCTTCGCTCCACTGCTCAATATTGTAGGGGCCATAATTATGCGCGTGGTCTGACACTGTTTTCACCGGCTAACTCCTTTTCTGAAGCAACGGATTATGCCCTAAAAAGCCCATAATGCCGCATATAATTTATTGGTTATTTGCCGCTTTCTATTCGTTTAATTTGTTATTTCCTAGCACGATAGTGGCTGTTATAGTGCCACCCATCCCTATTCCCTTTGACCTCTTCCTGAGATTGCCAATGAAGACCTCAAACAACTGGTTTATCGAGCATTTTGACAGTGGTGGCACTGCCTTCGGTCTACGCATTAAACAGCAACTAGAAAGCCATCAAACGCCTTATCAGCACATAGAAATGTGGGAAACCGATACCTTCGCTTATTTAATGACCATCGATGGCTGCACCATGGTAACTAGCCGTGATAATTTCTTGTACCACGAAATGATGTCCCACCCGGTGCTATTTACACACCAACGCCCTGAAACTGTGGTGATTATTGGTGGTGGCGATTGCGGCACATTACGTGAGGTATTAAGACACCCTGAAGTCAAGCATTGCTACCAAATCGATATTGATGAAATGGTAACGCGCCTCTCAGAAAAGTACTTCCCTGAACTGTGCGAAAGCAACCAAGACCCCAGAGCAGAGCTATTATTTATTGATGGCGTTAAGTGGATGCAAGAACGTGCGGATGAAAGCATCGATGTAATTATTGTGGATTCCACCGACCCTGTGGGCCCCGCAGAAGGACTGTTTGAACATCCATTTTTTGCCCACTGCCTGCGTACACTTAAGCCTGGCGGCATCATGGTGCAACAAAGTGAGTCGCCTTTGCTGCATGGCGACAGCATCATCAAAACCATGCATCAAAATATGCGTGATGTGGGCTTTAGTAGCACGCAAACGCTTACGTTCCCACAGCCAAGCTACCCCAGCGGTTGGTGGAGCTGCACCATGGCAGGAAAAGGGGTTGATGTGAGCCAGTTTCGTAAAACTGCGTCTCAAAACAAGACTTTTGCCACATTGTACTACACTGCTGACATTCACCAATCTGCACTACAGCTCCCGCCATTCCTAGCCGCACAACTAAAAGACTAACACCCTAAGGCGCCTACCTGCACAGGCGCCTTGACAACAACCTTTACATTGACCAGTGTGACAATCTCACAGGCAGATTGTGTCATACCCAACACAAGTGCAAGTGCTAACATACGGAGCAGTATTATTTTGCTTTGTTTGCAATAAACCAAACACACACCATGCCGGTGACGCCATCGGCAACCACAATAGAGCCGAGTGAACCCATGACAAAACAACATTACAACGTAATCATCGCAGGTGCAGGCCTATCGGGTGTGGGCATGGCTTGCCACCTCACCATGAAAGCCCCCCATAAGAGCTACCAGATTTTTGAAGGCCGTGATGCCATTGGCGGTACCTGGGATTTATTCCGCTATCCCGGCATCCGCTCTGATTCTGATATGTTTACCCTTGGTTATTCTTTTAGGCCTTGGACCGACAAACAAGCCATTGCCGACGGCCACACCATTCGCGAATACATTAACGACACCGCTGATGAATACGGTGTGCGTGACAACATTCGTTTTAACCATCGTATTGAAAGCGCCAACTGGTCTTCTGAAGACTCTCGCTGGCACGTGACAGTTAAGAAAAAAGGTCAGCGCAAAAAAGAAGTCTTTACTTGTGACTTTTTTGTAGGCTGCACGGGCTACTACAAATATGAAGCTGGCTATACCCCCGAGTTTCCTGGCCGCGAAAATTATAAGGGCGAATTTATTCACCCACAGCTGTGGCCAGAGAACCTCGATTACAGCAACAAGCGTATTGTGGTGATTGGTAGTGGTGCCACAGCGGTTACCTTAATTCCTTCGCTCACCGACAAAGCCGCGCACGTAACTATGTTGCAGCGCTCACCTTCATATGTGGCCTCTGTACCTAAAGACGACATTATCTCAGTACAGCTACGTAAAGTGTTGCCTGAGAAAGTGGTATACCGCTTAGCTCGTGCCCGTAACGTAGCGCTACAAATGGGTGTTTACAACCTCAGTAAAGCGCAACCCAAGCTCATGCGTAAGCTCTTGATGAAGCAAGTGGAAGTGCAAGTGGGCAAAGATGTGGATATGAAGCACTTCACTCCGCGCTACAACCCTTGGGATGAGCGTCTGTGTGCCGTGCCTAATGGCGATTTGTTTAAAGCACTTCGTCGCGGCGATGCCTCTGTGGTAACTGACCATATCGACCACTTCACAGAAACAGGTATACAGCTCAAGTCCGGCGAGCACTTAGAAGCTGATATTATCGTTAGTGCCACCGGTCTTGATTTGCAGTTATTGGGTAATGCATCTTTGAGCATTGACAACAAGCCAGTGGACCTTGGCAAGGCCATTGCCTACCGTTCCTTAATGTTTAATGACATCCCGAACGCTGCCATGATTTTTGGCTACACTAACTCCTCATGGACACTCAAAGCAGATATCGGTGCAGATTACATTTGCCGCGTGCTCAATCACATGGATGAAACCGGCATGAAACAGTGCACACCAAGGCTGCATGACCCCAATATGAAGACTCTGCCTTTCTTGGATTTTGACGCAGGCTATGTGCAGCGCGCATTAGCTCGCTTCCCCAAACAAGGCATAAAAGCACCTTGGCGCGTTAAGCAAAACTATTTATTCGATTTAATTATGCTGCGTTTCAGCAAGCTCAACGATGGCGTGCTGGAGTTTTCTAACCCTACCCCTAAGGCCAAAAGCCTTGATACCAAGCGCGCAGAAGCTGCTTCCGCTTCTGCATAATTAGCGCTTCTTGATACACCGCTCACCCTAGTCCTTGGTGAGCGGTGTTTTTTTATCCTTGATGGCCGTGATAATGCTGGCTTACTTGCACGATGCGGTATGCAGGGAAAGCGAGCTGCTGTAGCAAATATTCTCGAAAATCCTGCGGGTAATCCAACTCATCCAAGGCATCTGCCATACACTGCAACCATGCCTCGGCATGCTTTTCATAAATTACGTAGGGTGAATGCACGTGGGGTATATTAATGGCACCGTACTTTTCCTGAAAACGGCGCGGGCCACCCATCCACCCCGACAAGAATCGTGCTAATTTATCAATGGTTTCGGTTAAGTCCTTAGGATGCATATCACGAATTTCACGTGCGTAATCAGCTTCATCCATAATGCGATAAAAAGTTTCAACCAAGGTTTGCAATTTTTCTACACCGCCCGCTGCCTGAAAAGTGGCATCACCTTGACCATAAATTAATGACGTCATTGTTCATCCTTTTTTGGTGGGAATGCCAATAAGTATGGCACTCTGCTTTGCGCCGTGAAATTAATTTTATCTTTCCCTATCAAACACGCCGCCAATACATAAGTTACAATCAGCGTTACCCTCCATGTGCTGCACAAATAACGGACAAAAAAAAGCGGCCCGAAGACCGCCCCATTAGGAAAACAAAAATCTTAGGCTGCAGATTCACCCGCAAGTGCAGCAGGTGACTGCGCCAAATAAGCAAGTGCTTGTTCAGTATCACCCTCGGTAATGGGGTGAAAGTTGGGCTTAAGCCACAAGACGGTTCGGCGCAACAAATACGTAAAGGTGGGCACATGGTCTGTCTTGCGACCCATTTTTTGCAACTCCCACAAGAGCACAGGTAAGAATGCTTTGCTCAGACGACGGGATTTTTTATCCTGTCTATCTTGCTCTGCTAAGCTGCGGTACCCTTCACTGATTGCATAAATAAAAATAGGAAACACAATCGCCATAATGGCTTGGCGCGACATATAAAAACCAAGCTTGGTTTTGCAGAGGTGCTCGAACAGTTCAAACGCCACTGCTCTGTGCTCCACTTCCTCAGCTAAGTGCCAACGGAATAAATCCGCCACCACTGGGTCACCGTCATCCCAGCCTGTGCTGTTCATGCACCAATCGCCAAGCATGCCAGTAAAATGCTCAATACCAGCAATTAGGCCCACGCGTAGAATCAACCAACGCATTTCCATGCTAGCGGGTAACTTATATCCAAGCGGCTGATCACCCAACAACTGGCGGAACAACCAATCCACTCGGGCGCGGTACTCAGTAACATCCATACCGTGTTTATCTTTGAGCCAATCTTCCCCATGACGGTGGGCGCGCGCATGAATAGCTTCTTGCTCAATAAAAGCACGCACA
>DAHVSB010000027.1 GCA_027324795.1 Alcanivoracaceae bacterium | reverse complement strand
CGGGCTTTTTTTTGCCTCAAGTATAAATCGCTTGCAAGCTCCCCCCACCTGTAATACATTCTGTATTACAGATAGGAGGTTACTATGATATCCCTTCGCTTAACCAAAGAACTGCAGCAACAACTCGAACAATTCAGCGAACAACGCAATAGCACGAAAACCCAAGTAGTCAGAGAAGCGTTAGCGTATTACTTTGCCGCACTTGAAGAAGAGCAAGCACAAACGCCCTACGTGCTAGGCGAGGCGTTATTTGGCAAATACGCCAGTGGTGCTACTGATAATTCAGTTAACTACAAACAAAAAATCAAGGAAAAGCTGCGTGCCAAAAACACTGATTGATAGCGGTCCGCTGATTGCTTTATTTGACGGTAGCGATAAATACCACACCACTACGGTTAATTTTTTGCGTGAATTTAAAGGCCAGCTTGTCACTAGCTGGGCGGTAATGACCGAAGTCTCGCACATGCTGGATTTCAACCTGCAAGTGCAGCTCGATTTTATGCAATGGGTGGAGCTAGGCGCTGTAACCCTTGCTCACATTGAACAGCAGGAATTGTTTACTGTGCGCAAAATGATGGAAAAATACACCAATGTGCCCATGGATTTGGCTGATGCTAGCCTGCTTTATCTCGCTGAACGCGAAAACATCCAGCGCATCGCCACCATTGATAGGGGTTTTTATATTTACCGCACGAAGAAAAAAACCTTGCTTAAAAATGTGCTAACGGTTTAAGCAGCTATAGTGATTCCCGATGAATATCCATAATGCGCGCATCCACGCTACTCTGAATCTTGTTTTCCGTTTCATTGCATAAGGCATCTAACTCACGCTGGGTTTTCGCCACCAGCACAAAAGACCACTCACTCAAATCGTGACTATTTTGATTGCCGCTTTCACACACAGCAATGGCAGGGTTGCGCCCTAGCCGCTCATGCAAGCCACCAATACGTTGGCGCTTTTCTTTTAATGAACGGCAGCCTGGCAGAGAAAATACAAAGGTAAGAATAGCGATGTGCATAGTTTTACACTTAACTATTTGAAATATTTAAGCTTAATAAATTTCAGCAAACAATACAAAGCACTAAGCCGCTATCTCTTAAACAAACTTTCTAACATGTGATCAAGCTGTCCACCAGCACTAAAATGGATATGTTGAGCCTTTTGCCAGCCACCAAATACTTCATCAATGGTGAAAAGTGACACGGGGGCAAACACATTGGGATATTCCTTTAAGATATTCTCGTTACTTGGACGATAATAATGTTTGGCCGCTAGCCGTTGCGCTGCATCGCTATAAAGATAATTGAGGTAGGCCTCTGCCACCTTGCGTGTGCCCTTTCGATCGACATTTTTGTCAACTACACTTACGGGCGGCTCGGCTAAAATACTCACTGAGGGAACTACGATTTCAAATTTGCCTTTACCCATTTGCTCCACTACTAAATAGGCTTCATTTTCCCAAGCGATAAGCACATCGCCGAGGCCTCGCTGTACAAACGTATTAGTGCTAGCACGAGCCCCAGAATCTAGTACTGATACATTAGCAAATACGTTTTTGACAAAGTTATAAGCTTCATCTTCGCTGCCATCAAATTTCTGCAAGGCATAGCCCCACAGCGCCAAGTAATTCCAGCGTGCACCCCCTGAGGTTTTAGGGTTTGGAGTTATTATTTTAATATCAGAACCTGTTAGATCATCCCAGTCGCGGATGTTTTTAGGATTTCCTTTACGCACGAGCAGCACAATGGTTGAGGTGTAAGGAGCGCTATTGTGAGGCAAACGAGCCTGCCAATTTTCATCGACCAACTGGCGGTGCTCGCGCAATGCATCAACGTCATAAGCCAACGCAAGCGTCACCACATCAGCATTTAAGCCAGCAATCACAGCACGCGCCTGCGCCCCAGAACCGCCATGAGATTGCTGTATATTAACGCTTTGCTGCGTAGTTTCTTGCCAATATTCGCTGAAAAGCTGATTGTATTCTCGATAAAACTCACGGGTGGGATCATAAGAAACGTTGAGCAAGCCTACCGTTGATGCTTGGGCTTGCAGCATAAAAGTAGAAAATAATATTCCTATCAAAAAACTAAAGGGTGTCTTCATTCGGCTAACTCCGTTGCATAATTAAAATAAGGCGCCAGAACGAAGATGGTAGACGGCATAAAATATAACGAAAAATACTCTTTTGGAACTTCCATATTCAAACCATTCGACGCAAGGAAGTGCTGTTCATTGGCAGCTCATCTTTAGCGGGGAATATAAGCTAATAAGTTTGTGCTATAGTGCGCCACCCAAGCCTGCTAAATACAGAATGTATCCTTTATGCTTCAGCACCAACATTTATCCCGTCATTTATTTTCCATGACCTGGCCCATGCTCTTAGGGGTGTTTGCCTTAATGAGCTTTCAGCTAGTGGATAGTTTTTTTATTAGCCTGCTGGGCACAGAGCCTTTGGCGGCCATGGGTTTCACCATGCCCATTAACCAACTCATGGTGGGCTTTCAGGTGGGCATGGGTATCGCCGCTACTGCGCTGATTTCCCGTGCTTTAGGGGCAAAAGAGCAGCGCTATGCTCAGCAGTTGAGCTCCCTGGTATTACTCGTTGGGGGCATTGTTATGGCAGTGCTAGTGCTAGCGATTTGGCTACTTAAAATGCCAGCCCTTCATGCCTTGGGCGCTGAAAACAGCCTCTTCACCTACACAGATAGCTATTGGCTGCCGTGGCTTATTAGTAGCTGGGCCCATGCGTTTTTGTATTTTGGCACCAGCCTAAGCCGCGCTTATGGCGATACGAAATTGCCCGGACTGATTATGGTCGCCGCCAGTTTGCTCAACATGGCACTGGATCCTGTGTTTATTTTTGTTCTCGATTTTGGTTTGCCTGGTGCTGCTTATGCCACCATCACCTCCTGCATCATTATGGGCAGCTTGTTGTTCACTCGTTTAGGGCAGCGCCATTGGCTGCTGTTCCAATTCGAAGGACTAAATATTCGCAGCGCTTTGCATAGTATTGCCCAAATCAGCCTACCCGCCATGCTAAGCCAGCTCATGCCAGGTATTGCAGCGTTGTTAGCTACCCGCGTTGTGGCGGCCTTTGGCTCCGCCGCCATTGCTGCGTGGGCATTAGGCTCACGACTTGAGATGTTCTCTATCGTTATGGTGCTAGCCCTCACTATGTCAATGCCTCCCATATTGGGGCACATGCTCGGCGCCAAGCAGCTCACTAAGGCACATCAACTCGTGCGCTTAGCGGCCCGCTTTGTTCTGCTAACACAAGCTGTTATTGCTCTTGTTTGGCTAGCCCTTCGCCCACTGATGGTTTCAACGCTTACCCAAGATGCAGACACAGCCACTTATCTGGCGAGCTATATGCTATGGGTGCCCATCAGCTACAGTGCTATAGGTGTTTGTATTTTGATGGTGTCTGTGTGTAATGCCTTGGGCATGCCTATGCGCGCTGTGGTGATATCTCTGTTTAGGCTGTTTGCGTTTTATCTGCCTTGCATCGCCATAGGTGCTTATTTTTGGGGAATGAATGGCGTTTATTATGGTGTTTTGGTGGGTAATACAGCGGCTGGCATTAATGGTTGGAGCTTATACCGTCGTGGATTTTATAAGCTCAATGCAACCCTCCCAGAAAATTGCTAAGCACATGCGTAACTTTATTACCAAATTATTCGTGAAAGAGCTAATTTAGCTGATGAAGAAATATTATTATAAAAGCTAACCACAACAACAAAGGCTACGCCAGTCTAGTCATTGACATCAGGTTCTATGGCTTAAGAACTCTGCTACACTGCATATTGGCACAAAAGTACAATACAACAACAAACAAAACATAATAAATAACATGATGACCCAACCCCTAGCTTCATTCAACTTAGCCTTGTTTTTTGCTGCTTTCGGTAGCGGGTTAAGCCTAACCTTAGGATTAATTACCCTTAGAGATATTCGGCATTCGATATCGGTTCGACTTTTTATCTTACTTCTCCTCACAGCCATAGTGCACTGGCTTCACCCTTGGCTCCCAACTACATTGCATGGCTACTCTTTCATTATTCAAAGTGCTGCACCTGCGTTATTTTGGATGTTCTGCCGAGTTACTTTTGCTGAGTCCAAACCTTTCCATTACGTTATTTGGTTAGGTGCTTTTTATAGCTTTCTTGCGCCACTCACATTTCTTCTAATTAATCAACCTCAATCGCTATCGTTCACCTTTAAAGCCATTCCCCAGTGGTTGGAGTATGTACTCGTTCTTGCAGGCTTGTGGGAAGTTCTAGCCAATTGGAACCATGACTTAATTGAAGACAGACGTCGATTAAGAGCTGGCATCATGCTCAGCACAGGTTTAGCTGTAGGCTGGGGAATCGTGTCTTTCAACTTACAAATAGGCGGTATTATCTCACGCTACTTAGCGCTCAATATTGCCATACTCATTCTTGCGTGGTTGTTACTAAAAAGCCGTATTGAGTTTTGGCCTACAAATCAAAAAAAGTTACAAACGTTAAACCATCAACACCGAGAACCTAATGCTCTACCTTCTACTCACGAACTTTCGCTAAAAACTCAGCGTCCTTTGACAACAAACAATGATCTAATTTTGTTGCAAGAACTTATGGCGACAGGTTTTTATCGAAAAGAAAATTTAACACTTGCGCAACTGGCACAGGCGTTAAATTTACCTGAATATCGTCTTAGAGCTACAATCAACCAATTACTCTCCTATAATAACTTTAACGAATATATCAATGCGCTACGCATCAACGAAGCTGCCCACCGTCTAACCAATGAAACCCACACACCGATCACGAATATCGCCCTAGATGTAGGCTATCGGACAATGAGTTCGTTTAACCGCGCATTTCGGAAAGCTTACGACTGCACTCCGTCTGAATTCCGTGCTTCTCAAAAAAAACAAAACACCAAACCACTTAACGAATAAAAAAACCGCAATAGACCCGTAGGCTTACCGCTCACATATTATTTTCAATGCGCCACTGCTCTCTATGCATTTCGTCCAATAAAGGTTCTGCACACTCTTAAAAAGAGATTATAAGCACTTGCTTTTTAATGATATTTAATGATTTGCACTATTTATTGAAGACTTTGCAATACGATTTTTTTGCATTCTCTCCCTTCTATTCGCTTAACTCATTACCAGGGCTTAGCCAAAAGCCTAGCTGTAGCAATAAATGCTGTGCTTAAAAAACAAAAAATCATAATTATAAAAGAAGGGCTTTCACCATGCGGATCAAACACACATACCCACCTTTGCTTACCACCTTCACCATAGCGCTAGCTACATTAACATTAGCGGCGTGTGGTGGCAGTAGTAGCAACTCAAAAAACAATAACTCAGAACCTATTACACAAGCTGAAAAGAAATTCGACTGCACTGGCAGCAATGAAGCTGGTGCTCGGATTATCTGTATAGGTTCACCTGATGACTTGAGTGATTCTGCCGTACAGAAACATCTCTTAGAAGAGCTTGCGCAAGCGCAAACTGGTGATACTTACATACTCCCACAAGGACGCTACAACTTTGATAGAACCGTTGAGTACAACGGCATGACCGACAACACGCCTGTTAGTCACCTTACCTTTAAAGGGGCAGGCATGGACAAAACGATTATTGATACCAGCAATGCTTCCGCTGATGGCTTCCTGATCAATAACACCGATAACCTTATCTTTGAAGACTTTGGGATTTATGAATCCAATAATAACGCACTCAAAATTAAAAATTCAAATGGCGTGATTATCCGTCGCATGGCTACTGTTTGGGAAACAGACTATCAATCCACAAACGGTGCTTATGGCATGTATCCTGTAGAGACGCAAAACGTTCTCATTGAGGACTCTTTTGTTAAAGGTTCTGCCGATGCAGGCATTTATGTTGGTCAGTCAGATAATATTATTGTTCGTAACAACATTGCTGAAAAGAACGTGGCTGGTATTGAAATTGAAAATAGCACCCGAGCCGATGTATACAATAACAAGGCAATCAAAAACACTGGTGGAATATTGATTTTTGATTTGCCCATCGGCAATGGAAAGTATGGTGAGGGTGTGCGTGTTTTCAACAACCATGTAGAAGACAATAATGCCCCCAACTTTGCCAATAAAAGCTCATTTGCAGGTGGGGTACACATTGTCCCGCCAGGCACTGGAGTTATCGTACTTTCAACCTCTGACGTAGAAATCTTTAATAATGTCATTAAAGATCATCAGACAACATCTATTGCGATAACCTCTTACCTTTTGGCAGACGAGAGTATCGTTGACCTACCCAATCCTGAAGCAACCAGCTATGGCAGCATTCATCCATTTGCTGACATATATATGGATGGTTGGTCACCGTTAGTGCGCAATATTAACGTTCACAGCAATGACATAAGTGTTGCTGAAGGTGTTAATGACCCTGAAGGAGACCTCATCGCCGATATTATTCAAGGTTACCAAATCTTTCATATTTTTAACCCCGATGTTGCAAACGGCAAAACCACCATCCCGCATATTTTATATGACGGCGCTGGCGAGTTATTAGCCAATACACCCAACCCTGGCGGTGAAGGAGAATCCATACTGCAAGCCATTGTGGGAGGGATAAATCAAATTGCTGAAGGTGTAAAAAGCAATAATCCAGATGCTGGCGACTATACCCCCATTGATTTAAGTAAGTTTGCGGCTTACGAGCAGGCCAATGCTCTTTGTCAGTCCAGTAATGGAATTGATGATCTCAATTTATTCGCTGCCTCCGTCTTTGAAACCACCCCCCAGCCCCACTCTTTCGACGAGAATGGCAATCCTCTTAGCAAACTTGAGCTTTTACTCGAAGAAGGCGTTAATGAAGTTGCAGCTGACATCATGGCTGATACCAAAGGCGTTATGCTATGTGAGGAAGCCTATCAAGGCAGCCCTGTTACCGTCATCTTCGACAACGAAGAGTTCGGTTGCACCAGCGATGACGCATCAAATCCACTTTGCTCTATATAAAACAGCATGGGGCCTGAATTAAGGCCCCTATCTCAATTCATTTAGAGTGATTACACCTATGAAACATTCCTTTCTTACCGCTTGTTTAGCGGCCACTATCATCTCGTTAAGCGCTTGTGGCGGCAGTTCATCTAACTCCACTTCGGAACAGGAATTCGCCTGCATTCATAATGAAGAGTCAGTTAATTGGGACCTTTTATTAGAAGGAAATGCTGAAAAACTATCAGACTACCAACTGTTTCTAGACAGCTGCAACCCAGCTGCAACTAACAGCGAGCGCGGCCTTCCTTACGATTTATCTAGCGCACTTTTTACAGACTATGCCAGCAAATATCGATTTATTTTTATTCCAGATGACCAACATGTTTTATACAACGAAAAAGAAGCCTTTGATTTCCCTACAGGTTCAGTTATCACTAAAACATTTACAATGCCTAAGGACACGTCTAAACGTGGGATAAAAAATGAAACCTTATTAGAAACTCGCCTCCTCATTAAACGCACAGAAGGTTGGATAGCCCGTGCCTATGTTTGGAATAAAAATGGTACAGAAGCTTTTTTAACAAGAGCAGGTGAAAATATAAAAATAAATCAAATCAAACACAAAGGCCAAAACTTAAGTTTTACCTATAAAGTTCCTGCTCAAAATGAATGCCTCACCTGCCATCAACTAAAAATTAAAAATGATGGTACCGAAAAGCTAGAATTCAAACCGATTGGGCCTAAGGCAAGGTTTTTAAATTCCGACTATGACTATGAATTCGGGACGCAAAATCAGCTAACTAAATGGAAGGAACTAGGTTTTTTAAAAGGCTTACCCAATAATATTGAGGAAGTGCAAAAAGCACACCCGTTCAACGACGACATGCGAGTGAGTGACTATTCAGGAACGCCAGAAGAACTTAACGCCACTGCAAAATCGTGGCTAGATATTAACTGTGCTCACTGTCACCGACCTGGTGGACAAGCCAGCAACACTGGTTTTCGTGTTGATTACAACACCCCACTAGAAGGAAACGCAGCATATCATGGCATTTGCCAAAGCCCAGTTTCGGGCGCCTCTGCTGGATCGACTAAAATTATAGTACCTGGCGATGCCGAAACCTCCCTGCTTTACAATCGGCTACATACCACAAACCCAGGTCTTTCAATGCCGCCATTAGGAAGGCAGGTAATCCATAATGAAGGCACTCAGCTTATAAAGGCATGGATTGATCAGCTGGAAGGCTCATGCTCATAAAAAAACTAATAGGGCGCATTCGCGCCCTTTTTATTGTTTCTCTAATCATAGCTTTTTCTGGTTGTGGCGGAAGCTCAAATAATAAGAGCAAAGAAAGTACAGAGCCCCCAACAACCAATCGTGGCGTATGCGATCAGAATATTAGTGGTATTAATTGGCCTGCGCTTCTCGAAAAGCGCTGCGAGCTATTATCTGATTATGGTTTATTTACAGGGCTACCCAATAATCCCAATGAAAGTCTTGGCCTTTATTATGAGCTTAGCAATGAACTATTTATCGACCACGCTCGCAAATATCGCTACATATACCTTCCACCCAATACGACTCTAAATGCCAATCAAGAGGGTCATCTCGATTTTCCTATTGGTAGCATCTTAGTAAAAGTCATTGCTTTACCCACCACCAGCACAAGTAGCGCTGAGGAGCGCATCGCTGAAGTGCGTTTGATGGTACTACGAGACAACGGTTGGATATTTATTCCTTATGTTTGGGATGAAACCTTAAAAGACGCTCGGCTAAACCCCAGCGGCAGTTTAATTCCAGCTAGTTTTTTCGCAAATGAAAAGCAATTGAACTTCATTTATGAGTCTCCTTCGCAAAATCGCTGCGAACAGTGCCACCAAAACAGAACGGAAGGCACGTTAACCTTTGTCCCCATAGGTCCAAAAGTTAGGTTGCTAAATCGCTCAATCGAGATCGAAAGCCAAACAGTTAATCAACTCGAACATTGGCAAACGCAGGGAATAATAGATTTACCCAAGGATGTTACCGATTTACCTGCTACGCCTAGCTGGCGTGATGAAACTTTCTCGCTCCAACAGCGAGCGAAAGCCTATTTGGATATTAATTGCGCATATTGCCACACCGATCATGGAGCAGCCGCCCTCTCAGGGCTCCGATTAGAATACTCGCGCACGTTAGGTTATAACCATGGGGTATGTAACTCTAGCCACGGTTGGCGTGGCGGTGGATATGATATTTGGCCAGGGCGTGGCGATATCTCTAGCATCCCGCTCCGTATGGAATTAGATGAAGCTACGGATCGTATGCCTCCAATAGGCCGTATTGTGGCAGATGAAGAAGCTATATTATTAATTCGTCAATGGATTGATTCTATGCCTCTTCGTAATTGCTCTAGCGGATAAGTCCTCCTGACAACAAATAAATTCTCAGGGCATCCAACCTTTCAACCTACTTAGCTATGGTTAAGTTGGTTTATACTCATTCCCTATTTTTCCTTGGCTAGCGTATAATCCGTCACCCCCACTCTACTCTCATCTTTTTGAGTTTTCGCATGCCCACTATTTCACAGCACGAACCTAACCCCCTCCAATCATTTTATATCCCCGTCCTCGCCCTTGCCCTCGGCAGCTTTGCCATTGGCATTGGCGAGTTTGTGATTATGGGGCTATTGCCTGAAGTGTCTACTGATCTCGGTATTTCTATTCCAGAAGCAGGTTATGCTATTAGCGCTTATGCTTTTGGTGTGGTGGTGGGTGCGCCGCTGTTGGCCCTTGCCGCCACACGACGTGCGCGCCCTACCATGCTGATTTTTTTAATGGGCCTTTATGCACTTGGCCATTTTGCTAGCGCCTTGGCACCCAATTATTTCTCCTTGTTGTTATTGCGGTTTGTGAGTGGCTTGCCCCACGGCACTTATTTTGGCATCGCTTCTTTAGTCGCAGCGAGCTTAGCGCCTGCTGGCATGCGCACCCGCGCTGTGGCTTATGTGATGCTGGGTTTATCGGTGGCTACCTTATTGGGCGTGCCTTTAGCCTCGGCTTTGGGGCAGTGGCTCGGCTGGCGCGTAAGCTTTGTATTAGTGGGCTTACTCGCCCTGACCACCTGCCTTTCCGTGGCTTTTTATGTGCCCAAGGAAGCGCCCCAGGCAGGTGCCAGCATAGCCAACGAGCTCACGGTATTTCGTAACAAACAAGTGTGGTTAGCCCTCAGTGTGGGTGCCATCGGCTTTGGTGGCTTGTTTGCCATTTTCTCCTACGTGAAACCCACTTTGATGGAGCTCGCAGGACTAACGGAAGCAGGTGTGCCCTTTATTTTAGGCTTATTAGGAGCGGGCATGATTACGGGCAATCTCGTAGGTGCCAAAATGGCGGACAAAGATTTGCTCGGCACCATTAAAAAATGTTTGGTGTGGTCGTTTTTGGTGTGCGTGGCTTACCTTTACACCTCGTCGCATTTGTTGCTCGCGAGCCTCACTATTTTTTGCGTGGGCACAGTGGTGGCTATTGGCCCTGCCATTCAAGTGCGTTTGATGGAGGTAGCAGGCCTCGCGCAAACCATGGCCGCCGCACTTAACCACTCGGCCTTTAACTTTGCTAATGCCTCGGGTGCTTTCTTGGGTGGTTTAGCGATTCACTGGGGGTTTGGTTTTGCTTCTACGGGGGCTGTGGGGGCGTTGCTTTCCTTGGGTGGCTTGGCGTTGTTTTATTGGATGGTAGCGGATGCTAAAAAACAGTGGTCAGCTTAGTTGCTAAGCTGAAGAATCTGATCCACCACCTCTAAGGCTTGAGCAAAAACGTAATCAGAAACCTTTTTCTGAGGATGCGGACTTGCGTTTCGTGCGACCCAGTCAAAAGATTTAGGTTGATGGCACAAAATATAGCTTGTGGCACCCGCTTTCTTTCCTTTCGCCTTCCCAGCAGCAACAGCAAAGGGATTTGATGCATTGTAAGGTGCCGTAGTCATAGGTAGCCCTATCACTAATGATGTCTTTTTATTGAAAGCTTGTGGCGACAACACCAAAAAGGGATGCATATCTCGCATTTCTCGTCCGCGCTGTGGGTTGCAATTAATCCAAATAACCTCCTGCCTATCTGGTACCCATTGCTGTTTTTGCACTACCATTTTTCAACGCCTAGCAATTCTTTAGTTTCCATCGCTTCCCCACCGTGCTGCTCTGGATCGAATAGCTCAAGACGTTGCTCTAAAGAAAGAGGTTTGTCCTTCAGTGGTTTAATAACCACACACCCCTTTTCCACCATTATTTTCACTTCCATATCAGCTAATAAATGTGCCGCCTTAGCAATACTTGCAGGCAAGCGTACGCCTAAGCCATTACCCCAATGCTTTATACTCAATGTAACACTTGGCATAACTCACACCTTTCGTTTAAACCATGTTTAAACATAATACTCTTGCGTAATTAAAAGACAAGCTTCAACGCTTTATAGCTACTGTTTAGCTAAGTGAGTTGCAACGTTGCATTTTATTGGATGGTGGCGGATGCTAAAAAAGTAGCCTAAACGCTTAGCTTAGCGCTTTGTTCACTCAGGTACCTGGGTGATAACCACTTTTACGTTGCCGCGACGGTATCCGCACTGAGTATCAGCGGCTATGTGCCCTTTTGTGCGTAGCCGATTGCACACATCAGACCCCACATACAGCACATCGCCCACCTCAGCACTCGCCGTGATTTTCTCCACCCGATAATCCAAATAAATAAACACCACATACAAAGCCAGTGCTAAAGCGACAATATATCGGACTAATTTCCCTCGGGTGAATATGTTGTTCTGCATAATATAAAGCTGCTAGGTTGTGAATCTCACAGCCTAGCAGTTTTAAGTTACTCGGGCTTTTTAGCCAACATGGTGGCGAATTGTAGCTGTGCGCCACTGTGCATGGTGCCAATATCTTCGTTGTATTTTATTAGCTTCCACCCTTCGTAGGCAGTTTTTAGCTCACCCTCATCATAGGTAAACGGGAAATTCACGGGGCATGGGGTTTGGGCTGTGCTCATGGCGCACACAATAAGGTTGTAGCCACCTGGCAGCGTGCGCTCTTGCATGTTTTTTACCACTGCATCCACACGGCTGGGGTCTAAAAACATAAGGGTTACGGTGCAAGCTATAAAGCCGTAATCTTTATCTAGGCTGGCGTTATTGATGTCGTACACCTGCGCCTGAATATTGCTGATGCCCTCTTCTTGAATAATGCCTTGCAGCATATTAATGGCACCTGGGTTGTTATCCACGGCGGTAACATTAAAGCCTTGCTGGCTTAAATACAGGGCGTTACGGCCGTTAGAGCAACCCATATCTAAGGCATCGCACGGGGCAATAGTTTGGCAGGCTTCTACGACTTCACTGTGGGCGGGGTTGAGGCCGTAGCGGGAGTTGAGATCGGTGGGCATGGTGGCTCCTTGGTTGTTTGCGTGAGCATACCCTACACATTATGCAGGTTGAGTTCTGCTTCTCAGCGGAATAAATTGATCTTAATCAAATTGCTTTTTCGTAAAAAACCAACCCTAAAAACACTGACTGCCCAATCTCTAACAAGACCTTAAAAGCTGATATTCAATCTATTGTCGCTGGGCTTACTATTTGCCTTCGCTATTGGGCGCAGTTGGTTTACTATGCGCCACCGAAAATTAACAGTGAAAATACCCCACCGCCATGTCTGCCAATATCTTGTATACCGATCTTTCTGCGTACTATGATTTGCTCTGTGCAGACATTGATTACTACGTGCAAAGCGCTAGCGTAAAACGACTCAATCAGCTATTTGGAAATGGCGGCAAATTACACTTGGATTTGGCTTGCGGCACTGGCCCGCATGTGCGTCATTTTTTAGATTTTGGCTTTACTTGCAGTGGGCTTGATCTTAACCAGCCGATGTTAGCTTTGGCGCTACAGCTACGCATTGAAAAAAGCAGCTCACTTCACCATGAAGAGTGGCGTGATGAGCACCCTATGGTGGCGTTTGATTTTAAAGAACTTGAACGCCTACTAGCGCCTTATTTCCATGTGCACACGTTTGAGCACGACTATCAAAAAATTATTCCACTAAGTGAAGATTCTGGTAACGGTATCTTTGTTTGTGTGAAACGCTAAACCCAGAGGCTTAACATACTAGCGCTTAAGCACCAGAGCACTAACATTAATGGCGATACTCGCCAAAAACGCAAGACGAAAAAACCCACAACGACTATCGCTATATCACTGCTATCTTTAACCGCCGTACTCCAAATAGGATCGTAAAATGCAGCGGCCAACAACCCCACCACGGCAGCATTCACCCCTGCTATTGCTTTTATGATTCGCGGCTTGCCCCCCACTGATGCCCATAAGGGTAAAACGCCTAGCATCAGCAAAAAACCTGGCAAAAAAACCGCAATCACCGCGGTAAACACCACTACCCATGCAGGGCTTTCGGTGGTAATCAGTGCTCCCAAATAAGCGGCGAACGAAAATAAAGGTCCAGGAATGGCCTGCGCTGCACCATAACCTGCCATAAAATCGTCGGCGGACACCCAGCCTGGTGATACCACCGCTTCTTCTAGCAAGGGCAGCACCACGTGCCCGCCGCCAAACACCAAAGCACCCGAATGAAAAAAAGCATTGCTGATGGCCATCACGCCACCAAATTCCTTGGCTAAAACAGGCAGACCTACCAGCAAACTCCAAAATAGCACCAGTAAAGTCCATCCTAGCTTTTTCCCGTAACGCAAAGGGAAGCGCTGAGTAGAGGCAGGGATCGAATCGCGGATAAAAACCACTCCTGCTACAGCGCCTAAAAGCACCAGCAATACTTGGCTCCACGATACACTCGCATACCAAGCTAACAATGCCGCCGCACAAGCAATAATTTTACGTGATAAATCTGGGCACAAATCACGAAACATGCCGAGTACGCTGTGTGCCACAACTACCACTGCCACCAAGCCTAATCCATGAACCGCTGCACCCGCTGCGGGGCTTGCCAACTCTGGCAACAACAAAGCAAACAACAATAACAAACCCACGGAGGGCAAAGTAAACGCCACAAAGGCCGCCAGTGCGCCTATCCAACCGGCCCGTAACAAGCCAATACTCAAACCTACTTGGCTACTCCCCGGGCCTGGTAAAAACTGACTTAATGCCACTAGCTGTGCGAATTCAGCATCGGTAAGCCATTTTTTGCGATTGATGAATGTTTCACGAAAGTAGCCAAGATGGGCAGCTGGACCGCCAAAAGACAGCAAACCTAAGCCAAGAAAAGCCATAAACACTTCACGAACTGATCCGCCTGAAATGGCAGAGGATGCGGGATAATTTTGCCTTGTCACAAATGCTCTCTTAGCTGTTTGATGGAATTTAGCTTTAAGGTGTGAACCTCAGTATAGATCTACGTTATGACGCACAGATGTCATCGTCACACTAATAAATTAGTACTATTGTACCAATTTAGCCAAAAAGATAAGCTTTAGCTGACACAAAAAGACACTTTCCGACACAACTATCATGCCACTACTCACCACAAGGGCATGTAATAACTTTGAAATATAAAAACGATAACTTATAACGCAAAAATATACTTCGGAGAAAGTAATGAAAAGGCGTGATTTTTTAAAAATAACGGCGGCTGGTATTTCCATCAGTGCTTTAGCTGCCTGCGGTGGTTCGAGTGAGTCTTCCAACCAATTACAGCCACATACCAAGCCCGAACTTCCTAGTATGCCAAGCTATAACGGGCCAAATCCTTTCCAACACGGCGTGGCAAGCGGAGACCCGCTGGCACATCAAGTGATAATCTGGACGAGAATCACAGCACCTGAGCTTGATGAAATCCCAGTCATCCTACGAGTCTTTTCAGACTTCGATCTCAGTAGGTGTGTCTATGAGGGGGTTGAATATGCTCGTTCTCAACACGATTACACAGTTAAGTTTGACCCCTTATTACCTGAGGCAAACACAACCTATTACTACCAATTTGAATCTCTGGGTTATTTTTCGCCAATTGGCCGCACAAAAACAATTCCAGAGCAAGATGAATTTATCCAGCACGCCAGACTTGCCGTTTTAGCCTGCTCCAACTACCCCCAAGGGTATTTCAATGTGTATCGAAAAGTGGCACAACGGGAAGATCTTGATGCCGTTTTACACTTAGGTGACTATATCTACGAATATGGACAGGGTGAGTATGCAGACTCTAAATTAACGACAGAGCGCCCTGTGGATCCCCCGCACCCAATAATTTCCTTAACCGACTACCGCAAGCGATATGCTTTATATCGCAGTGACTCAGATTTGCAGGAGTGTCATCGCCAACACCCCTTCATTTGTGTTTGGGATGATCACGAAATTGCAGACAACACATGGAAAGACGGCGCAGCCAATCATTCAACGAGTCAAGGCGATTTCAACGAGCGCAAAAGAGCCGCGATCCAGGCATATCACGAATGGATGCCCATACGGCGTGTAATGCCGGATAACGATATCAAAATTTATCGCAGTTTTGATTATGGCAACTTATTTACACTCATGATGTTAGACACACGAGTTGTAGGCCGCGATGAGCAACCAACCCTGCCACATGAAGCCAGAGATCCCCACAGGCAACTGTTAGGCGAAGAACAAGAACGATGGCTATTCGATGAGCTTGAACGCTCCGATGGAAAAGGCGCCCGTTGGCATATCCTTGGCCAACAAGTCATGCTTGCACCACTCACACTGGGTTCTTTGCCTGATAACCCTAATTGGCATATCGGTGGCGGGATGAAGATAAACTTTGACCAATGGGATGGCTATCAAACAAGTCGGCGCCGGCTGCTAAACAGAATTCAGTCTATGGCGCTAGATAACGTTATTGTGTTAACAGGCGACATCCATAGCTCATGGGCCATGGATGTGAGTTTAGATCCAGGAAACCTAGCTGTTTATAATCGCTTTACAGGCGAAGGATCGCTGGCAGTAGAGTTTGTCACACCTGCAGTGAGCTCTCCTGCTGCGCCCACAAAAGGTTTATCAGACTTAGCCATGGCTGCACTGATCCCTTTGAACCCACACCTAAAGTGGGTGGACCTATTTCATCGTGGCTATATCGTTCTCGATATCACACCGGAGCAATGCAAAGCCGACTGGTTCCACGTAAACACAGTGCGCTCAAGAGAACATATCGAAAAGTTTGCACGTTCCTACCTCACTCAATCAGGAAACAACCGATTGCAAAAAGCTAACAGCCCCAGCTCACCCAAAGCAATAGCCTCTAGCTTAGCCCCCCAATCCGCTGCAACTAAAAGTGGAGCTGCTGTATGAACAAAGATCGTCGTAAATTTCTTCGCCAACTAGTGCTTAGTGGTGGCGCCATTACCGCCCTATCTGCTTGTGGGGGCTCAAGTAACTCCTCTATTCCCCATATAGGCCAACCAGACTCAACCAAAGAGCCTGCCCCCAATGGCACTGGCCAAGGAATTGATTTTACTGATGAATTAGCCTTCCTTGTGATAGGTGATATGGGCACAGGAAATGATGGGCAGTACAAAGTCGCCCGTGCCATGGAAGCTGTGATAGCAGAAAAAGGCGCGGACTTTGTTTTGTGCACAGGAGACAATATTTATGAGCAAGGGGTCAGCTCTGCTGACGATCTAGCTTTTTTAGAAAAGTTTGAATATCCATACCAAAACATCAACCTGCCTTTTTATCTGTGCTTAGGCAATCATGATAATGCGTGTACTCCTTTAGGAGGCGGAAGCTTTAATTATCGTGGTAACTACCAAGTAGATTACCACTATAAAAAAGATCGTTATTCAAACAAGTGGAAAATGCCAGCGCGTTATTACACACATCATTTTGGTGGAAAAACTGATAAGCCCTTTTTAGAACTCTTTGTTGTGGATTCAAACCCACTCACTAGTTTTTACCAAGATGCAGACCCTAAATTTAGCTGGCCAAATTATGGCTACCCCCAACAACGTTGGATGCGAAAAAAAGTACAAGAAAGCAATGCTCATTGGAAACTAGCCATGTCACACGTGCCTTATTTATCAAACGGCAAACACGGAAACGCCGGCAATCTTGATGCCGACTTGCGTTGGCTTTTTAGCAGCCCAGATGCCGATGGTATGCAATACAAGCTATTTATAGAGGAATGCTTTAAAGACAAGGTTGATGTGTTATTTACAGGCCATGACCACGTGATGCAATGGTTAAAGCCTGTAGAGAGCATGGGGAAAACAGAAATCATTGTTTCTGGTGCCGGTGGGAAAACGGACAAGCTAAAAAACAAACATTTAAACCCTGCCCACTTTCAACAAGAAAACGAATACGGATTTGTCTGGGTATCGTTAAAACAATCTGAAATGACCATAAGCTTTTATGGGGTTAACCCTAACTCAGGAGAATATCATCTAAATTACACAAAGACACAAACAAAGTTAATTAGCTAGCGTTGTTTCAATTTTCTCTAAGCTTTAACTGATGCGTTTAATATTAATTAAGCGCATCAGTTATAATAGCCTTCTTAAAATAAAATGGGAGGCTATTATAAGCTACGATGTGATTGTTTCGACTCAGCAGCCACTTCACAGCTCACTCAGTTGGGCACTTACCTTGAGTTCCAAAAACAGATTTTCGCAACTGATACAAAATGGCGTTAAAGTCGCGCCTTCCTTCTTTAACCCGTCACTGTGTTTAAAGCCAGCCGGCATGATCCACCCAAGCACTCGGGGCACCTGCTAGCAACGCCTGTTTTAAAGGCTCAGCCACAGGTGTTTTTTGCAATGTATGACTATCAACAACTACAGCCACAGTATCGGCTTTGGCCACATGAGTCTCATCATTGGCTTGGCGTATGTGAGTGCGAAAAACAACAGAGGTGGTACCGACGTGTATCACTTCCACACCAATGGCTAACACCTCATCAAAGCGCGCAGGAGCTTGCCATTCGATGTCGTATTTCACCACTTGATAATCAAGCCCTTGCCAGGCCAGTTGGTGTTGACTGAGCACGGTTTTTAAAAAATAGGTAATTGCAAGATCCACGTAATCGCCATAACGCGCATTAAACACGACTCGTTGGGCATCGCATTCGCTATAACGCACGCGCAAATAATACTGGAATGGAATGGTCATGCTTGTCCTCTTTATTATTTTAGAAAAGCACAGCATTCTACAAAAGCCAAAATTAAGCAAAATTTAATTTTGGCTTTTTATTAAGTTACAGTTCACGCTTTTTGCAACAGCCATCATAAATAAGGCAATCTTTGCTTCTTAGCTTAACGGAGTGCCTATGAATCTCACGCATTACTACATCCACGACCCCATGTACAGGTTTTTAACTCGCATTTAGAGGCACCCATGGCCCGTTAGGTACGGCGCTAGACTGATGCTAAAGTTTTATTAGGCGGCTCTGCTGCAAACCGCCTCAGCGTAACGTTAATCATTGTTATGATTTGCCGGCACGGCTTCGCGGCTAAATATGCCCACAATAGGTGTGCCATGTGCTCGCAATATAGGTTCGATTTCGCGGTGTAAGGCGTGGTAGCGATAAAACGGGACGCGCGGAAAAAGATGATGAATAGAATGCAGATTTTGGCCTAACCACAACCACTCAAAAGGTTTCATCCACGTGGGCATAATCAGACTATTGGTATTTTTATAACGCTTTGGCTCTGTGTAAGGCAGATGAGGACGATATGCAAACCAATAAGCAGTAAAAAAAGCACCTAAAAAATACCCTCCAAGCACCACCAATGCCACCCAGGGTTGAGCCACTAATAGTATGACCGCCACCCTCCAACCGATGGAAAACGCTACCTCAAAACAGTAGATGAACCGCTCTTTTAGCGTGGCACTACGCCAATTATTCAGCACAAAAAACGCATTCTGAATCCACAGAAATTTTAATATTGCAACAACCGCATTCAATCCCCCTTTATGTAACCCACTAATGACAAAATCAGGGTCTTTATCGGGTTGGTTGGTATAGCGATGGTGAGTAAAATGTTCGAGTCGGTGCGAGGCATAAGGCACAGCGATCATGGGGGCCACCAGATAACCGCAAAGATTATTTAGCCACGCCAAACCTTCGTTACTGCCGTTAATGTTTCTATGTGCTGCTTCATGCAACGGCGTGTAAGATAAATAGGTGAGCACTGCCATAATGGATAAGGCGAGCCAAGCTGGTATGAGTCCTTGAGCAAACAACACCAAATTTGCCACAAACAACACCACCACAAATGCTGTGAGCGCCACGGTGGGCCAAGCCACATGCCCCATGTGTTGCCGCGCAGCTGCAATCGCTTGCTTGTTCAATTGAGTAAGGCTTTCAGACATAACTACCTCCAATACATTGATGGCTACCAATCTATCCATTAGTTCACTAAGATCACAGGGCAATAGCGGTCTTTGCCCTGGCTTTAATGGCCAACGCTTCGATCCGTTTTTCGTTCCTTTAGCAAACCCTTTGGCCAAATAGTAAAAAGAATTTCCATGCCTAACCTTGAAACCAATCTTCATCCAATTGTTATTAGTCAAGTGATGATCAATTTTGCTGCCAGTTTTGGGATCGACAAAGACACCTGTTTATTGGGCACAGGGATCTCTGAGGCTCAGCTATACGATGGCGAAGCTTTAATCTCTCGCTCACAAGAAATGCAGCTTATTGAAAATTTAATTTTGGCTTTGCCGAATGAGCCGGCACTGGGTTTTAAGCTGGGCCTGCAATATAGCGTGTCTACTTTTGGTGTGTGGGGGTTTGCTCTACGCACCAGTAAAACCCTACGTAAAGCCACGGCGATTGCATTGCGCTACTTACCATTAAGCACCGCCTACTGCACTATACGCTCGTTTGATAAGGCAGAACTGTTTAATATTTCGTTTGATCCGAGTGGTATTCCTACTCCACTGCGAAATTTTTTGTTAGAGCGAGATATGGCCACAGGGGTAAAACTTTTAACTGAGCTGAGTTTGGCAGGGGTGTCTCTTTCACGCATAGAGTTTCAAGGCCCGCCGCCTGAATACGCCGATGACATAGCGGCGCTAGTGGGTATTACACCCATTTATCACAGCCATCACAATATGCTAGGTGTCACGGTGGAAGAAGCAGACCGCTTACTGCCCACCTATGATGCTCAATTAGTGCGTTTGATGGACGAGCAGTGCCGCTATCAGCTTGAGCGCAGGCAGCAAACAGGAGTTACCGGGCTGGTGCGGCAACAAATACTGGGTCCGTTAGGTTTGGTGGCCTCGCTTGAAGAGGTGGCCAAGGCGCTCGCTATGTCGCCTCGAAGCTTACGGCGTAAGTTAGAAAGTGAAGGCACTCATTACAAAAGCGTGTTGGACCAAGAGCGCCAGCAAATTGCGGAACAGCTTTTGCGCGGTAGTAATATGAAATTGGATGAGTTGGCTTTTCACCTTGGGTATACCGACAGCGCTAGTTTTTCGCGGGCGTTTCGCCGCTGGACAGGCTGCTCACCGGGTGAGTTTAGGAACCAAAAGAAATAACCGCATTATCGCGCCCCTTGATGGCTTGATAGCGATATGCTGTCCGGCTTAGCTCAACTAGCTTGCAAGCAAGGCGCTCACTTAAACGAAACGTGATAACTAGGTGTTTTACCGCGCTCCGTTTGCTAGCGGGCGTCACCACTTTTTTGAGACAACATCCTTTAGCGCTTCGTTTTCGAGCAGCTTTTCAGCCAGCAATTTTTTTAGCTTATTGTTCTCTTTCTCTAGTTCTCGTAAACGCTTAGCTTCGTTGATTTCCATGCCAGCATACTTGCTGCGCAAGTTGTAAAAGGTGCCATTGGATATGCCAAGGCGGCGACAAATGTCAGCCACCTTGGCACCTGCTTCATGTTCTTTGATGACGCGAATAATTTGTTCTTCGCTGTAACGCTTCTTCATGTTGAGACCTCCAATATGGGTAGGTTAATGGAAATCTCATCGAAGTTATGGTTCTAATTTAGGGGGAAAGGTCACGAACACCAAATGAAGTACTTTACGAGCACTTAGTGGCGTTGCACTTATGAGTTTAATCTAAGGAGCAATTAAATACCTTTATTATATATAAATCAAATACATAAACCAAAATTTAGAAAATAAAATCTTACTTAAAGAGACCTTATTCAATTCCCACCACTGATGTTATATATCCTGTCATTAAAAGAATTGA
>DAHVSB010000026.1 GCA_027324795.1 Alcanivoracaceae bacterium | reverse complement strand
ATAATACACATTTAAATTTATTTGTACCACTTTGTTACAAATAAATTCATTAAGCGCGACCAATGTAACGGAACTTTTTCAAACCAGTATGGCGTAATCGCTCAACCCCCTTGGCAGCTGAGCAAAATCCCGATTCAGTGCTTATAACGTCTCACCTCTAACATGCCTGGCACCTGATCAAGTTTAGAAAGTAAGCGCCCAAGATCATTCAGCGAGCTCACCTCCACCGTCATCAGCATGGTTTTAATATGATCGGACTTATTTTCTTCGGTGTGGGCCGCTGTTATGGGCACATTGTCGTTAGCAAACACAGAAGCCACGTCTTTCAGCAGGCCCGAGCGTTGGCGCCCACGCAGGAATATATCCACGGGATATGCCACTGCATCTTCTTCACCCCAGGTGACTTCTATGGTGCGTGCTGGGTCATCTCCCTGCATGGCTAACAAATTATTGCAATCACTGCGGTGCACGGTAACCCCCCGCCCCACCGTGATATAACCCATAATGCTATCCCCCGGGACGGGCCGGCAGCAGGCGGCAAGTTGGGTTTTGATATTACCCAAACCAAACACGCTTACCCCATCACCTCTGCTTTTAGGGGGCTTGCGGTTCGATAGCTCTAGTTCTTGCTGCTCACTGGGCTTTGGCTCAGGTGGTTGAATTTGGTTGAGCACCTGGCTCATGCGCAAATCCCCTGAACCTAGTGCTGCAAGCACATCATCACCCGCCACCAGATTAAGGTGTGCAGCAATCTTATCTAATCCAGGCCAAGGCAGGGCCAGGCGACTGAGCTCTTTTTCCAGTGCTGCCTTTCCTTGAGCAATGTGGGTATCGCGACTTTGGCGCTTAAACCAGTGTTGCACCTTGGCGCGTGCGGATGCTGTGTGCACATAGCCTAACGAAGGTGAAAGCCAATCACGGCTAGGGCCGCCTTCTTTGGTGGTGATAATCTCCACTTGCTCGCCTGTTTTGAGCTTGTAGCTCAAAGGAACAATGCGTCCATTAACCTTAGCACCGCGGCATCTGTGCCCAACCTCCGTGTGAATCTGGTACGCCATATCCACGGGGGTGGCGCCGTTTTCTAAATCCACCACATGGCCTTTGGGCGTAAACACATAAACACGTGCTCCGCCATCATGGGAGCGGAAGTCCTCCACCATATTGCCGAGGCTTGCAGCCCCTAGGGTATCGTGCCACTCCAGTACTTCGCGCAACCAAGCAATTTTTTGCTCGTAATCACCACCGCCACGCTTACCGCCCTCTTTATAGTGCCAATGCGCACTTACGCCGAGCTCTGCTTCTTCATGCATTTGGTGGGTACGAATTTGCACCTCGAGCATTTTGCGCCCCGGCCCCACCACAGCGGTGTGCAAACTTTGGTAGCCATTGTCTTTGGGTGACGCAATGTAGTCATCAAACTCTTTAGGCACATGGGCCCACAGCCCGTGAACAATCCCTAAAGCGGCATAACAATCGCGCACTTCTGGCACCATAATGCGCACGGCGCGCACATCGTGGACTTCGTAGAAATCCAATTGCTTTTTTTGCATTTTGCGCCAAATGCTATAGATATGTTTAACGCGCCCAGTGACTTCTACGTCTTCAATACCGGATTCAGTAAGCGTTTGTTTTAACAGCTCGATAATTGCTTCAATATCTTTTTCACGGTCCACTCGCCTCTCGTCAAGCAGGCTAGCAATACGCTTATAAGCGCCTGGTTGCAAAAATCGAAAGGCAATGTCTTCAAGCTCCCACTTGAGCTGGCCCACGCCCAAACGGTGCGCTAGGGGTGCATAAATATCAAAGACTTCGATGGCCACTTTGCGTTGACGCTCAGGCTCAGCATCCACTAAGGCATGCAAGATCACAGTACGCTCTGCGAGTTTAAGTAAGGCCACGCGCACATCGTCGATCAATCCCACTAACATTTTGCGCACGTTACTGAGCTGGCCCTCTTGTTGGCCTAGCACAGGTTTACGGCTTGGGTTCACAATAGCGCCAATGGCAGCCATGCGCAGCACGCCTTCGATCAGCTGCGCTGTACTTGAACCAAATTCTTTTTCGACTTGTTCTAAAGGCAGCCGTTCTTCACGCACAGAACGATAAAGCAGAGCAGCGGGTAAGGCAGCGCCGTCTGCTTTTAAATCTGCCAAAATATCAACCATTTCTAGGCCAATACGAAAACAACCAATACCATAAGGCCAAGCAGTGCCCTCTTCTTCGCCTATTTCTTCACAACGTTGAGCTGTAGCACAGGCTTTAGTTAATAGAGCTTGGTCAGTGTTAGCACAACGCTCTGCAACACTCGCAACCCATGCGGGCAAATCACTGTACTGCCCCGACAAGGCTGGCTTACGGTACACAGTTACCACAAACTGACTCCTTCGTACTACCTACGCTCAAACAGAGCAATGGATTCCACGTGAGACGTATGGGGGAACATATCCATCACTCCGGCGGCACTGAGTTGATACCCTAGTGCACAAAGCTCTCCTGCATCCCGCGCCAAGGTGGCAGGGTTGCAAGAGACGTAAACAATTTTTTCTGCACCAAATTGTGGCAGCAGTGGGATCATTTCAAGGGCACCACTGCGCGGCGGATCAATTAAAATCCGCTGAAATGGCTCTGCTGCCCATGCCTGACCCACAACGCTTTGCTGCAAATCCCAAGCATAAAAGCTGACATTATCAATGCCGTTGGCCTTTGCGTTTTCATAGCCGCGTTCCACCATTGCCTGGCTCACTTCAACACCCACGGTATGGGCACTACGGGTAGCCAAGGGCAGCGTAAAATTACCAAGACCGCAAAACAGGTCTAGTACTCTGTGCTCTGCCTGCACATCGAGCAATTCAATAGCCAAAGGTACCATAGCTTGGTTAATGGCCATATTGACTTGGGTAAAGTCTTTCGGATGAAACGCCATTTTAAGGTCAAAGCTAGGGTGTTCGAAGTACAAGCGCTCTGGAACATCCTCTGGCCATACTTTGTGTACAGTATCTTCGCCTTTGGGTTGCAAGTAGCAGTGCCACTCTCGCTGTTGGCAAAATGCCACTAGAGCAGAAAAATCCTCAGGGGATAATGGGTCCATATGACGGAAAATCAAGGCCACTGTGGTGTCGTCAGCGGCCACCTCTATTTGCGGGATGCGTTCACGGGCTTCTAGCCCATTAATCAGCTCGCGCAAAGCCATTAGTTGATGCCCCACTTGGGGTATTAACACCTCGCACTGGCCCATGTCCGCTAAAAAGTTGCTGCGTTTTTCACGAAATCCCACCAGTGCCGTTTCTTTCGGCTTAACGTAACGCACACCCAAACGTGCCTTTGTGCGGTAACCCAAGGTGGGGCCCTGTAGGGGCGGCAACCAGGTCTTAGGTGCAAGCCCAGCGAACTTTTCTAGCTGCTCCGCAAGCACGCCTTGTTTAAACTCAATTTGTGCTTGGGTATTCATATGCTGCAAGCTGCAGCCGCCACAGAGCTGGGCAAACTCACAAGGCGGCATAACACGTGTAGGCGCTGCAGTGATAATCTCTTCTGCATAGCCTTCGTCGAAGGTACTGCGTTTATTGCTGTATTTAAAACGCACCTCTTCGGTGGGCAAGGCATTGTCAATAAATACGGTTTTTCCTTCCAAGCGAGCAATACCTCGCCCCTCATGGCTTAAACCTTCAATTTGGGCGTCAACTGCCTCCTGGGGCAAACGCTGGCGACGTGAACGACGACGGGCCATAACTTTTCACTCAATCAAACAAGCCAACTCGGTGGCAATTAATTAGGGTTGTTGAAATACACCACTGGAAAGATAACGATCCCCGCGGTCACAAATAATAGCCACGATGAGTGCGTTATCCACTTGCTCAGATAAGCGCAAGGCGCCTGCCACAGCCCCGCCGGAAGACACACCGCAACTGATACCTTCTTCACGCGCTAAACGACGCATGGTTGCCTCGGCTTCTTGCTGGCTAATATCCATGGTGAGATCCACGCGGGAAGCATCAAAAATACGGGGCAAATATTCCGGCGACCAACGACGAATACCTGGGATTTGCGATCCATCTTCAGGCTGCAGCCCCACAATTTGAACCTCAGAGCTTTGCTCCTTAAGGTATTTTGAAACTCCCATAATGGTGCCAGTGGTGCCCATGGCGGAGACAAAATGGGTAATTTTGCCTTGGGTGTCACGCCAAATCTCTGGCCCAGTGGTTTCGTAATGGGCACGCCAATTGTCATTATTAGAAAACTGATCGAGCAAATAACCCTCACCATCAGCCTGCATTTGAGCAGCAATATCGCGAGCACCTTCCATGCCGCCTTGTTCTTCAGTCACTAAAATCAGCTCAGCACCATAGGCTCCCATGGCATCTTTACGTTCTTGGGTAGAATCCGCTGGCATCAGCAATTTCATCTTATAACCGCGCATTGCTGCAGCCATGGCCAACGCAATGCCTGTATTACCGCTAGTGGCCTCGATTAAGGTGTCACCCGGCTTAATATCGCCCCTTTGCTCGGCTTTGAGGATCATGTTTAGCGCGGGTCTATCTTTTACTGAGCCTGCAGGGTTATTGCCTTCTAGCTTGAGCAGTATGGTGTTTGAGCTATTATTGCCCATTCGTTGCAATCGCACTAAGGGCGTATTTCCCACTGTGTTTTCAATGGTTAAGTGTGTCATGTTGGCCTCTTTTTTTAGCTGCCTATTGAATAACTATTTTACCACGGCTGCAGCGGGCAAAATAAAGTTTGTCTTATATCGCTTCGATAACAGCAAACGCTACAACGTAGTCTTCTTCATCTGAAAGACTAAGGTGTGTGCGGGCTGCTGCCCCGCCCGTGAGCTGTTGCAAATATTGTTCTGCTTGCGCAAACCAGGTTACCGTGGGGCGGCCTAACTCATTAGGCAACACCGCCATATCTTGCCAACTAATACCCTGCGCCAGCCCGGTGCCTAGCGCTTTAAGTAGCGCTTCTTTGGCTGCAAAACGCTTAGCAAGCCAAGCTACTGGTTTGTTTTTTTGCTGCCAATAAGCTAGCTCATCTGGGTGCAACAAACGCTCTGCCAAAGCATCGCCGCGGCGCTCAAAGGCCGCGGCGATGCGCGCCACTGTCACTATGTCGGTGCCGATACCTATAATCACTGCATCAATACAGCCTGATCAATAAGTTCACGCATCCGCCCCACAGCTTCAGGCAAGCCCATAAATACTGAGCGGGCCACAATGGCATGGCCAATATTGAGTTCATTAATACCTGGTAAGCGCGCAATGGCATGCACATTATGATAATTAAGCCCGTGACCTGCGTTTACGATAAGGCCATTTTCCAGCCCCACATCTAACCCTTCGCGCACCAAACGGAACGCGTTTTCTTGCTCTTGAGGTGTGGCTGCCTTGGCATAATGGCCCGTATGAATTTCAACGGCATCAGCACCCAAACGCGCTGCTGCTTCGATTTGTTCTGGTTGCGTATCAATAAAAATAGAGACCTGGATACCAGCGGCCTGCAAGCGTTCTGTGGCTTCTTTTAATACATCGTAATTTGCCAACACATCTAAGCCGCCTTCGGTGGTAATCTCCTCAGCGCGTTCAGGCACCAAGCAGCAATGCTCAGGTTTAAGCCCTTCAGCAATACGTAGCATTTCCTCTGTGGCTGCCATTTCTAGGTTCAAGCGAGTTTGAATGGTGGCCTTTAGCACCTCTAAGTCACGGTCCACGATGTGGCGTCTGTCCTCGCGCAAATGCACAGTAATACCATCGGCGCCAGCCTGCTCTGCTAGCAAAGCCGCCTGCACTGGCTCAGGCTCAACACCGGCACGCGCTTGGCGTAAAGTGGCCACGTGATCAATATTCACTCCCAATAACACTCGTTTCATACCAACCTCTTTAATCGCTAAAACATGAGCCGTGGCCGCTAATGGGCAACTCGCTAAGACGGCTCTGCACCGAGCTAAACGCGCACAGTATAGTCCGCCTTGCTTTTTGTTGCTGTATTTATCCTGTTTTATTACTTAATACGCACTCATCATTTAAACGTCTGAAACAACGACCTGCTACGCAACGGCTTACTTCCTAAATGCGGCGCTAAGATGGTACGCATAATGTCGCGCGCACAACGCCTAACCTCTGGCGTCCATTGCTCCTCAGCAATAGCTAGCAAATGAGCACCCAACCAACCCTCTGCGGATAACAACCAACCATTTTCACCTTGCCATCGATATCGACGTGCACTTTGGATAGGCTGCGCCTGAGCGTCTAGGGTAAACTCCACTGCATAACCCAATTCCGCCAACAGCAATAATTCAAAACGACGCAACACCACATCCATGGCCACGGCATCTTGGCTTATCGCTTGTAGTGCGTCTGCATAAGCGGCGAGTAAGCGAGGCTGTTTATCATGGCGAAACAGCATTCGCACCAACAACTCATTAAGATAAATCCCGCAATAAAGCTGCTGTTTTATCAAAGGCACTGGCGGGCTAGCTGCTTCGCATTGCTGCAAGCGCAACAAATCCCCATGGCCCGCTAGCTCCACTAATAATGGTTGAAAAGGTTGTAATAATTGGTGTTTGCGGCCGCCACGCATTACCGCGCCGGTGCGGCCATGCTGGCTTGTGAACAGCTCTAGAATAAGACCTGTGTCTTGGTAAGGGCGCCGATGTAGCACCCATGCCAGTTGTAATTTATTTGGGTTCTTCCACATAGCCTAGGGAACGCAAAGCGCGTTCGTCGTCAGACCAGCCACTGCGTACTTTCACCCACAGTTTAAGCATCACTTTACGGCCAATCAGCTCCTCAATCTCCTTGCGTGCATCCGTGCCTATTTTTTTAATGCGATCGCCGCCGGTGCCAATCAAAATACGTTTCTGCCCTGTGCGCTCCACTAGTATTGAAGCGTGAATATGGGTCACATTGGGCGCATCTTCCCACACATCCACCTCCACCGTCATTTGGTAGGGCAACTCATCACCGAGCTGGCGAAATATTTTTTCACGAATCATTTCAGCAGCAATAAAACGCATATTGCGATCAGTAATATCATCTTCGTGATACAAAAAGGGGCCTTCAGGCAAGTAAGGCACCAAGGCCTCCTCGAGAGCACCGAGGTTATGGCCACCCAAAGCAGATACGGGAACCACCTCTGCAAAGTTGTATTTCTCACTCAGCTTAGCCATGTGGGGCAGCAGCGCTTTCTTATCTTGCAACGTATCAATTTTATTAATAACGAGGAACACGGGCGTACTTAAGCCCTCAAGCAATGACAACACATACTCGTCGCCGCGCGTCCATTTAAAGGCATCCACCATAAAGCAAATCACATCCACGCCCGCTAGAGTTTGGAATGCTGCTTGGTTCATGGCGCGATTAAGGGCAAGTTGTTCACCTTCATGGATACCCGGCGTATCAGCAATGATGATTTGATAATCCTCGCGCGTTAGAATGCCATGAATCCGATGACGGGTGGTTTGCGGGCGGCGCGATGTAATGCTGATCTTCTGCCCTATTAGGTGATTCATTAAGGTGGATTTACCCACATTGGCTCGCCCAATAAAAGCCACAGTACCACAGCGTGTGTGTATCATATTTGCTCCTTTAGCCACGCTAACGCTTGAGCAGCAGCAGCTTGCTCGGCGCGACGACGGCTACTGCCGGTGGCACTAAAATGTTGTTCCTGATGAATAAGCCCACATTCCACATCGAACTCCTGATCATGAGCTGTGCCGCGAGTCGCCACCACCCGGTATTGTGGTAATTCAAATTGTCGCGCCTGCAACCATTCTTGCAATTGGGTTTTGGGGTCCTTGTTAGTGGTATCCGGTGACACGCTGGCCAAACGCTGTGCAAACCACGTTTTTACCACAGCGTGGCAATTACCTTCGCCGCTATCCAATAAAATAGCCCCAATCACTGCTTCCAAGGCATCAGCAAGAATAGAAGTGCGCCTGTGCCCTCCGCTTTTCATTTCTCCGGGGCCAAGCACCAAATACTCCCCAAGCCCTAGCTCTTTAGCCACCTCTGCTAGGGTAACGCCTCGGACTAAGGCCGCTCGCATACGTGTCAGCTGGCCTTCAGCTGCCTTGGGGAACTGTTCAAACAACCACAAAGCCACCATGTAGCCAAGTTGAGCATCCCCCAAAAACTCCAAACGTTCATTGTTTTGTTTACGGTTTGCGCTACGGTGGGTGAGCGCCTGGGTAAGCAATTCAGGGTTATGAAAGGTGTAACCCAAGCGCCGTTGAAGAGGAGCTAAAGATTTATTCACTGGCGAAGGCTTTTCTCAAAATCGCGTTTAAAGGTCACTACGAGGCCAACATTAGCCACCAAGGGCTCACGCACTTCGTAATCCACCTTGATAGAAAGCCGCACTCCATCTTTCTTGATGTCCAAATCGCTGGCTGTAAGGTTTTCTACACGGTTCACCTGAAAACGCTTAGCGATGGTGTCGCGAATTTGGTGCTCGCTTAGCATGGTGGTATTGCTATCACTGATAACATTATTAATTACTGTGCGCACAGAGCTGTATTCTAAATACACGGGCACTAAGCGAATGGTGGCTAATAGTAATAAGCCACCGATCGCTAACACTACTAGCCAAGTTAAGATAGAAAGGCCTTGCATGTTTTGACGATTCATCAAAGTGGTCATCGCTGCATCCTATTCAAGTTATTTTTGGGTTTCTGTGAGTAATGTGTCGTCGACCTTGTCGATAGCCCAATTACGGTGGAACCTAGGTAAGGAGAATATGGGCTCCCAGTGCATCCAGATACCCATGGCTTTACCCACTATATGGCTTTCTGGCACTGGCCCCCAATAGCGACTATCGCTACTGTTATCGCGGTTATCACCCACCATAAAGTAGTGTCCTTCAGGCACTTCCCACACCCCATCTTCAGAGCGCTGGTGCCAAGCCCCGAACACACTAGGCTGTAGGTCCTGGCGCACATAGTGCCACTGCTGGCCTGTGTTTTCTAAGAACTGCTTCTCGCGAATAGCGCCCTTCTGACGCTCGCTGATTAAGCGCTGCTCGACAACCTGGCCATTCACGTACAACCGCCCTTGGCGCTGTTCCACCACATCGCCGGGCAAGCCAATCACGCGCTTAATAAAGTTTTGCCTTGGATCCACGGGGTAACGAAACACCATCACATCGCCGCGCTTAGGCTCGCCAATAGAGAGAATTTTGGTATTCGTCACTGGCAAGCGCAGCCCGTAGGAAAACTTACTCACCAAAATAAAATCATTCACCTCTAGGGTGGGAATCATGGAGCCCGAGGGAATGGTAAAAGGTTCGACCACAAAAGAGCGTATCAAGAGCACCAAGATAAAAACCGGTAATAAAGAGTTGCTGAACTCAACGGTTTCTTTAATGACTTGATTGCCGCGCTCTCGAAGCCGAAAGAGCTTATCGGCCCCCCACAACAGCACGCCCACCAACACAGCCATGCTGAGCCAAAAGCCGATATCTATATTCATCAGTCATTCACCTTTAACACTGCTAAGAAGGCTTCTTGGGGAATCTCCACACTGCCCACCTGCTTCATGCGCTTTTTACCTTCTTTTTGCTTCTCAAGCAGCTTTTTCTTACGGCTCACGTCACCGCCGTAACATTTGGCCAGTACGTTCTTGCGCAAGGCTTTAACCGTGGAGCGAGCAATGATTTTACTACCGATGGCGGCTTGAATCGCCACATCATACATTTGGCGCGGCACCAGCTCTTGCATTTTTTCCACTAGCTGGCGGCCCCGATAGGTGGCCTGGTCTGCATGACAAATCATCGCTAAGGCGTCCACTTGTTCGCTGTTAATAAGCACATCCACGCGCACCAGTTTCGCTGCTTCAAAACGGTCAAAAGCGTACTCTAAGGAAGCGTAACCACGGCTCACAGACTTAAGACGATCAAAGAAATCCAACACCACTTCAGCCATGGGAATGTCATAGGTGAGCGCAACTTGATTACCGTGGTACACCATGTTTTTTTGCACGCCACGGCGCTCAACTGCCAAGGTGATAACATTACCCACATATTCTTGGGGTACGAGAATATTCACACGGGCAATAGGCTCACGGAACTCTTCCACCCTATTTCCTTCGGGCAACTCTGAGGGGTTGTCCACATATATGACTGAGCCATCAGCGAGTAGCAACTCATACACAACAGTGGGCGCCGTAGTAATTAGGTCGAGATCGTATTCTCGCTCTAGGCGCTCTTGGATAATTTCCATATGGAGCATGCCTAAGAAGCCCACACGGAAACCAAAGCCCAGTGCATCGGAAGTTTCTGGCTCATAGAATAATGAGGCGTCATTAAGTGCCAAACGAGACAACGCCTCACGAAAATCTTCGTAATCATCAGCGCCAGTGGGGAACATTCCTGCGTACACCTGGGGTTTAACCTGTTGGAAACCCGGCAAGGAATCCACCTCAGGGGTACGTGCTGATGTAATGGTATCCCCCACAGGGGCGCCCTTAATATCTTTAATACTGGCTGTTAACCAACCCACTTCTCCGGCTTTTAAAATGCCAGTTTCTTCTCGTTTCGGCGTAAAAACACCCACACCGTCCACCACGTGCACTTGTCCGGTGGATTTCACAAGAATACGGTCGCCTTTTTTCAGCTCACCGTTGGTTAGGCGCACTAATGACACAACGCCTAAGTAGTTATCAAACCAAGAATCAATAATTAAGCACTGAAGGTCGCCCTCTCTGTCGCCAGTGGGTGCGGGGATTTTCTCCACAAGCTGCTCAAGCAAATCCTCAATACCGATACCTGCTTTAGCACTTACCTCGCAGGCTTCAGTGGCGTCCAACCCGATAACCTCTTCGATTTCTTCTTTAACTCGATCGGGGTCCGCTTGGGGCAAATCGATTTTGTTGAGTACGGGAAGTACTTCTAAATCTTGTTCAATGGCGGTATAGCAAGTGGCCACTGATTGTGCTTCCACGCCTTGCGCAGCATCCACCACCAACAGCGCCCCTTCACAAGCAGCGAGAGAGCGAGACACTTCGTAGGCAAAGTCCACGTGACCTGGAGTGTCAATAAAGTTTAGTTGGTATTTTTCTCCATTACGCGCCGTGTAATACAAGGTCACGCTTTGCGCTTTAATGGTAATACCCCGCTCACGCTCCAAATCCATGGAGTCGAGCACACGGTCACGCTGCTCACGCTCAGTTAAGCCACCACAAACCTGGATAAAGCGATCAGCTAGGCTCGATTTACCATGGTCAATGTGGGCGATAATAGAAAAGTTACGAATATGGCTGATATCAGTCACAGAATCTTTGCAATCCTAAATAAATGGGAGGCCATTCTACTTGATTTTTGTAATGGTGTGCATTGTTTATGCGCACGACCTAAGCAGTGGCCCAAAAAAAGAGGCGCCTTGCGGCGCCCCTACATACTGTGTTAAATCAAACTATTTTTCCACTTTTATCGCTAGGAACATAGGGTTATCGCCTCTCTGCACCAGTAATGGCACCCAAGTATCCTTTGGCAAGGCCTTCACAAGCTCAGTAAACTGCTCCGGTGATTCCACTTCTTGATTGTTTAAGCTACGTACAATATCACCCACACGAACACCTGCTTTTTGCGCAGGCCCCGCCTTGGCCCCTACTACACGTACACCATGATTAATACCAAGCTTTTCTTGAGCGGCTTTGTCGAGCGGCTCCACAACTAAACCAAGCGCGGATTTATCCTTGGATTCCTCCTGCTCAGGTGTAGCCGCATCCTTATCAGTGGGCATAGCCCCCACTGTTACTGTAATGGCACGTTTCTTGCCATCGCGCAGCACCTGCATTTTGGCTTTGGAGCCTGGCGCTAAACGCCCGATCATCTGCGGCAACTGGCTAGAACGCTGCACTTCTTTACCATCCACGCTTAGGATAATATCACCCGCTTTTAGGCCTGCTTTTGCGGCTGGGGAATCCGCTGAAACATTCGCCACCAAAGCGCCAGTGGCTTTATCCAGCCCAAACGAGGCCGCTAAATCACGATCCACACCCTGTATCATTACACCAAGCCAGCCTCGCGCCACAGTACCTGAATCCTGAAGCTGTGCCACCACATCCATGGCCATATCAATGGGAATAGCAAAAGACAACCCCATAAAACCACCTGAACGCGAGATAATTTGTGAGTTAATCCCCACCACTTCACCCTTCAAATTAATTAAAGGCCCTCCCGAGTTGCCTGGATTAATTGCCACGTCGGTTTGAATAAATGGCACATAGTTTTCGTTAGGTAGGCTGCGGCCTACAGCGCTCACAATGCCGGCTGTTACAGTGCTTTCAAACCCAAAAGGAGCGCCGATAGCAAGTACCCACTCACCTACCTTTAATTCCTCAGAGGAGCCAATTTTTACCGGCTTTAAATTTTTTGCATCCACTTTAAGTAAAGCCAAGTCGCTTTGCTTGTCCGCACCCACCAATGTGGCCACAAGCTCGCGACGATCCTGTAAGCGCACTAGCATTTCATCCGCGCCATGCACCACATGGTAATTAGTTAAAATATAGCCATCATCAGAAATAATAAACCCTGAACCCTGCGACTCTCGGTCGCGCTCAGGAATGGTGAAATGCTCTTCTAACCCATCAAAAAAATGACGGAAGAACTCTGGAATTTGTTGGCGAATATCTTCTTTCTGCGATGCTTTCTGCACTGTGCTGATATTTACCACAGACGCCTGATTGCTTTCCGCAAGCTCAGTAAAATCAGGCAAGGTGCTTGCTTGGGGTCCACAACTAATCAACAACCCCGCAACAAACACCCACACGGTGCGCCAATACCACTGTTTTGTGCTCACTATCATTGGTTACCCCTTACCTTCCTTTCGTTATGACTCACTGGTAATTACGGCAATTATTATTGTGCCCTTTTTTGTTGTGGTGCAATTTCTATGAAATGAACACGTGGCTGCTGTGAAGATCTCTCATCAACTGTTTCCGGCTCACGAAGTAAAGGCGCTAGAAACTCAACCGGCTCCCGCTCCACTTGCGGTGCACGCAGTTTTAAACCCACAAATTCTGTGCTAGCGCCTCGGCGCACCGCCTGGCTAATAGGTGATTCTTTGATGGGCTGCACCTCTGCCATCACAGGCGCGGCCGCATCGGTCTGTGTATCGGCCTGCCAAAACTGCCAGCCAACCGTCACCGTGGCGGCTGCCACAGAAGCCGCCACCATGCTTTTAGCCAAGCCAGACCACCATTGCGGTTTAGTCTCGTGCTTTTCTTGACTCACAGCCTGCGCCACTTGCTCAGCAAAATTGCTTGGAACGGTTGCCACCGGTTGGCCCTTGAGTACATCCTTCGCCAGCTGCCAGCGCGCAAACTCCTGACATTCGGTAACGGAGTACTGCCGCAGTAGCTGTCGTATCTCAAATTCCGATAGCTCATCATCTAATAAGGCTGAGAATTGTTCTCGGCTAACATTTTGACTCATAAACTCACCTCATTTAGCAACATGCTAATTCATGCGCGATTAAGCTTGTTCAAGCAACGGCGCCACCACATTATCAATCGCTTCTCGCGCTCTAAAAATTCGCGACCTAACAGTGCCCACAGGGCACTCCATTACAGCGGCAATATCCTCATAGCTCAGTCCATCGAATTCACGCAGCGTAATTGCAACTTTTAAATCTTGGGGCAGATCTGCAATGGCTTGTTGTATCACCCGCTCTAACTCTTCTGACATCAAGACAGACTCAGGAGTTCCTGTTTCATGCAGCCCCACCGTATCTAAAAATTGTTCGGCCTCCATGGCATCCACATCTGTGCCAGGCGGGCGGCGGTTTTTAGCCACCAAGTGATTTTTGGCGGTGTTCACAGCTATCCGATATAGCCAAGTATAAAAGGCGCTATCGCCACGAAACTTAGGCAAAGCCCGCCATGCCTTTAAAAAAGATTCCTGTGCCACATCTTGCACTTCATCGTGGTCGCGCACGTAGCGGCTAATTAAGGCAAAAATTCGATGTTGGTACTTGTTCACTAAGATACTAAAAGCGCGCTCATCGCCTTGTTGGCAGCGTTTAACTAATTCTTGGTCCGACACGCGGGGTCCCCCAGTAAGCAAAAAAGGCTCAAATGTAAGGGCCAATGGCAACTTGAGATGACATTTCTGTACAAAAGTTCCATCCTCTTAACATTGTTCATGATTTAAATGGCCTTGAGTGTAGCAAAGGAACTCAGGAGTTAGATATTATATTCCTCTGCTTCAACTATCTATTACACCCTTCGCTACCCTCTAATCGCCTTGGGAATTAACGACGGAGTTGCCTGTGGCTATCCACCAACATGATGTTTTAATTATTGGCAGCGGCGCTGCTGGCCTCACCTGCGCGCTGCGCCTGCCTGAGCACTTAAGCATCGCCGTGCTTTCAAAAGGCGCCATCAGTTATGGCAACACTTCTCACGCTCAAGGCGGTGTAGCTGCCGTGCTTGACCAAAGTGACTCCCTAGACGCCCATATTGAAGACACGCATATAGCAGGGGCTGGATTGTGTCGCCCTCAAGCGGTTAAAAAAACCGTTGAAGAAGGGCCTGCTGCTATTGATTGGTTGGTACAGCAAGGTGTTAAGTTCACCCGCTTTGAGGAAGGTGACGTCTTGTCTTATCACCTCACACAAGAGGGTGGCCACAGCCATCGACGCATTCTTCACGTGGCCGATGCCACCGGTAGCGCCATTTCCACGGCACTGATACAACAAGTGCAAACAAAGTCGCATATCAAAGTCTATGAGCACCGCATGGCAGTGGATCTGATAACCACTGAAGAAGACAAGCAGCAACGCTGCATAGGGGCCTACGTGCATCACGGCCCAAGCGGCAACACAGATGTCTTTATTGCCCGTTGCGTGGTGCTTGCCACGGGCGGGGCCGCTAACGTTTATTTGTTTTCATCTAACCCTGATGTGGCCACCGGAGATGGCATTGCCATGGCATGGCGTGCAGGTTGCCGTATTGCCAACATGGAGTTTATGCAGTTTCATCCCACCTGCCTGTACCACCCTGATGCCAATAACTTTTTGATCACCGAGGCGGTGCGCGGCGAAGGGGGGCGTTTGCTACTGCCTAATGGCGAACCCTTTATGCACCGCTTTGATGAAAGAGCAGAGCTAGCACCAAGGGATATAGTAGCCCGCGCCATTGATTTTGAAATGAAGCGTTTGGGCGTGGATTGTTTGTATTTGGACATTAGCCATCGCGGGGCAGACTTTATTCTGCATCATTTCCCCACCGTGTATGCCCGTTGTTTACAACTTGGCATTGATATGACTAAAGAACCCATTCCAATTGTGCCAGCAGCCCATTACACCTGCGGTGGCGTATTAACAAACCTCCAGGGTGAAACCGATGTAAAAGGGCTATATGCAATCGGCGAAACAGCCTCTACTGGACTCCATGGCGCTAACCGCATGGCAAGTAACTCTCTGCTTGAGTGCTTTGTGTTTGGCAAATCTGCCGCCGACCACATCAGCCAACACTTGGCGCCTATGCCTGATGCCGCCCAAGTGCCCGAATGGGACGATAGCCAAGTCACAGACTCCGATGAAGACGTGGTCATCAGTCATAACTGGGATGAGCTACGCCGCTTTATGTGGAACTATGTGGGCATTGTGCGCACTGTTAAACGCCTAGAGCGTGCCATGCACCGCATTGATTTGCTCAAGGGCGAAATCACTGAATACTATTCAAATTATCGAATTTCTAATGATTTATTAGAACTGCGTAACTTGGTGGTAATCGGCGAACTGATTGTGCGCTCAGCTTTGGCACGCAAAGAATCGCGGGGGCTTCACTATATTTTAGACTATCCAGCGCTTTCTCAAGAGCTAACAGATACCGTGCTTACCCCCTAAGCTACCAACGTTTTAGCACTTGCAAATAGCGCCACTGCTGTGGCGTTATTTGATCTCGCCACAGGCAATGCTTACCTATCACAAAACACAGCCCCCAATAACCAATACACTGGGTGCCGTAAGCCAAGGGCTGATTATTGATTCCAAGCACCACTTTATTGGGATACAACACACACCAACGCACTACTTGTTGACGGCGCCACCAATAAAACCAATAAGCCCAAAGCACTATACACGCTGCTAATTTCGCTTCTAGCCAGAGGCCACTGCACCAGACACTGATTGAGGACACAATCCCAGCTGCTATTGCCAAGGCCGTGGCATAGGCGCTAGGCTTCAATGCCTCCCTCTGGCCCCAAGCGGTGGAGAAAGTAACGCACAAAGGCGGCGAGCTCTGGATCCTCTGGCTCTTCTCGGCGGGTAAACCATAAGAACATATCGGCGTCTTCACACTGGAGGAGACGCTCAAACATCTTTTGATGCGCCGGAGTATCTTCAAGAAACACCTCATTTAGGTATTTATTGAGCAACACATCGGTTTCTTTCAAACCACGACGACACTGCCAAGATAAGCGTCGCTGATGCTCTTCAGGAGGAATAACTTCAACATTTTGCTGCATGGTTTTACCTTATCAATGATTAACGAATAATTTGCTAGACTTGCTAGCCGGATCGTCAACGTTACAGCCCCATTCATTTAAGGAGCGATTAAATGATGCCTTCTGCACATCATGAATTTCTTACCCAACAAGGCGCTAGCTTTGCAAAGGACGGTAGTTTACAGCACTTTGGCTCACCTTTTGGGAATGCTTTTGCTTACTGCCATCATCTGAGTGTGCTGACTATCATTGGCGAAGATGCCGCTACTTTCTTGCAAGGCCAACTTACCTGCGATATTCGCGAGGTGGAACAAAACGAGCCACGCTTTGGCGCCCACCTTAACTTACAAGGCCGAGTCTTATTTGCCTTATGGGTTATTCCCACCCCAGCGAAAAATGGGTTTAGGTTAATAGTGCCCACTGCTATGGTCACGGATATGCAAGAACATTGGGCCAAATATCTTATGTTTTCTCGCTCAACCCTGTCTGTCGAGCAAGAGTTGGTGGTGCTAATGGCGCCCCAAAGCCATGGCGAGCCTTTGACACAGCACCTAAAGCTAGCATCTGAGGCGCTAAGCCATAATGACACATGGCAACACTTTGCAGCTTTGGGCAACCACTACTTCATTACCCACACCAAGGCATTAGAAGCTGTTTGGCCTGACCTCTTAACCTTTGGCACTATTGGCGGTGAGCCACAAGCTCACTGGTGGGATATAGCCGCTGGCTTAGCGCAAATTTACCCAGGTGCACATCAGGCTTTTTTACCCCAAGTGCTCAACTATGATTTGTTTCAAGGCATAAGTTTCAACAAGGGTTGCTATACCGGCCAAGAAGTGGTGGCCAGAATGAAGTTTAAAGGCCAACTAAAGCAACGCCTGCACCATATTAGTTGGCCTGAAGCCGTGACCGCAGCCCCGGGGGATACATTGCGCAACGAGCAAGGTCGCGCCCTTGGTCAGGTGGTGGTGAGCCTTGAATACCAAGGCAAACTTCATGCACTTGTGGTGTTACGTCGCGACCACGATTTGCCTCAACAGCTTAATGACACACCCATTACCCCAAGCCTTGAAGCACTCCCCTACCCACTGCCTGAGCCAGGCAAATAAGGAGGCTCCATGTCCCTACGCATTGCCCTGCCCCCTGATTATGATTTTATGCATTTACGACGCTTTTATGGCCGTGACCCTGAACCCACTGGCGAAACCATCGAAGCCCAAACTATTCGTAAAAACATCCTGCACCGCGGGGCACCGCTGCAACTAGCCTTATGGGTGGATAACGGATACCTGCACGCTCACCAGCAGGGGGAACTCCCCATGCACGATGAGCAGTTTGAGTTATTAGTAACCCACCTTGCTGGATTACAGCAAAACACAGCTGATTTTCGCCAACAATTTGGTAATCACCCAGACATGGGTGTGTTAATTCAGCAAGCGCCTTCACTTTTTGTACCCCAGCTCATGCCTTTTGAGGCATTGAGTTGGGCTATTATCGGCCAACTTATTAGTGTGGCTGCTGCCACCACCATTCGTCGCCGCTTTATTCTTTTGGGTGAACAAGAGCACCTAGGGTTATGGGCATATCCTGATGCAAGCACTACCCTAGAGCTTGGATTTGACAAGCTCCGCGGGATTGGTTTCTCTGCCACCAAAGCGCGCGCTTTACTCGCTGCAGCAGAAACACAGCTGCAAGACCCACGCTTTTTGCCAAGCTCACTTGCCCATGACACTGCCAGTGAGCTAAGCCAAAGGCTACAAAAAATCCCTGGAATTGGGCCTTGGACAGCGCAATACACCCTGCTGCGCGGCTATAATCATCTCGCAGGTGATATGTCCAACGATTTGGCTGTGCGTCGCGGGTTGGGCGCTTTAACAACCGGCGCTCTCACTGCCAAAGAAGCACCCACAGCCATACAAACACGACAATGGTTAGAACAGTTTGCTCCTTATCAGGCCTTGGTGGCAGCGCATCTATGGCACTGGCAGGCGCAGCACTTTTAACTGCTGACAAGCGCCCCTATAATCCTCCATAAAAAGGCTGATACAAATGGAAAACATTACTCCCTCACGTTCTTGGTTGTGGCTATTTGGCTTTGCCGCTGTGGTAATTATTATTGGCGGCCTAAAGGCTATCAGTCATATTATTACACCCTTTTTGCTGGCATCTTTTCTGGCTATTATTTGTATTCCCCCCCTCACTTGGATGCAGCGCAAAGGCATTCCAAGTCTAATATCCTTTGCCATTCTTTTTTCCACTGTGGGATTTTCCTTTTTCTTATTATTTATTGCCATTAAGGGCACCGCAGAAAGCCTAGTAAATCAAGCACCTATTTATCAAGAACGCCTCACAACTCAACTACTTGAGCTTAGAAGTTTTGCAGCACAGCGGGGAGTACCTGCCGAATTTATCCCAGATACCATCCCTTTACCCACAGCTAGCACCATTACGGGCCTAGCGCGCAACTTAGCAGGTGCCCTAGGGCAGTTTACTGCCTATACTTTTTTTGTATTGCTAGTATTTATGTTTCTACTACTAGAAGAAAGATCCATCGTCAGCCGTATCGAGGCGGCTTTCCCCAATCGCAAGCGTGTTAGAGTTCGAGCTCGCCGTTTTTTTCGTTCCGTAAACCGTTATCTTGCCATTAAAACCACTGCGAGCATTGCCACTGGTGCTATTGTAGGCGCGGGCTTAGTGTTTATAGGGGTGGATTTTCCCATCTTGTGGGCTGTACTGGCGGGCTTGCTTAATTTTATCCCCACCATCGGCTCTATCGTGGCAGCTATTCCTGCGGTGCTTATCGCCTTCTTAGGTTTAGGCACCACCGAAGGCTTAATCACCATGGCACTCTATATTGCAGTAAATACCGTGATTGGCAGCATTATTGAGCCTCGCTTTATGGGCCAAACCTTAGGCCTTTCCCCGGTGATTGTATTGGTCTCTTTAATGTTGTGGGGATGGGTATTCGGGCCGGTGGGCATGTTGCTCTCTATCTTGTTAACCATGATTTTAAAGTTAGCTTTAGAATCAAGCCCACAGACCCGTTGGCTCGGCATTTTATTAAGCGACAAGGCCAAACCCAAATAAATGCTAGGCGGGGTTGTCCACATCAATAAACTGATGTTCAACCCCAAACTCTTGTGCAAGCCATTCGCCCAAGGCTTGCACGCCATAACGCTCGGTGGCATGGTGCCCTGCCGCCATATAGTGGATACCTGTCTCACGAGCCACATGGGCCGTGGGCTCTGAAATTTCACCGCTAAGATATACATCTACACCGGTTTCTTGTGCTTGCTCAATAAAACCTTGGGCAGCACCAGAGCACCAAGCGATGGTTTCCACTGTGTCTTCTGCATCACCCACGTGCAACACTTCACGCCCTAGCTTTTCTTCCACCCACAACGCTAGCTCCCGCGCACTCATTGGCTCTGCTAATTTACCCACATAACCAATGGAGGGCTCCATCGAGCCGAAGTGACCGGTGATGGTAATATCTAATAGTTCTGCCAATTGGGCGTTGTTGCCCACCACGGGATGTGCGTCCAAGGGCAAATGATAGGCTACCAAATTAATATCGTGCTTTAGTAATGTGTGCAGCCGTTGCTTGCGCATCCCCGTAACACAGGGGTTCTCATTTTTCCAAAAATAACCATGGTGAACTAACACCAAATCACCATCTGCCACCACCGCAGCATCGAGCAAGGCTTGGCATGCAGTGACGCCCGTAATCACACGCTTTACCTGTTCACGACCTTCCACCTGCAAACCATTTGGACAGTAATCCTTAAATTTATTGGCTTGCAGATACTCATTCATTGCCGCCACTAATACATCTCTTTTTTGCATTGAATCACCTCCAAGTATTACTTTTGCACTCTCGCCTTTGGCGCTGCTCTGTTACACTTAACGCAAAAATATTATCCACTCTTTCTTCCAAGAGCGCTTAATGAAAAACCTTAAAGCTTGGCTAACTCCTATTTTTGCTGGCCTCTTAGCAGGGCTTGCTGTCTTGCTGTGGCTAAAACCTGCACCCGACCCCGTGCTCACAAAACACTCTTATGCAGAAGTCATTAGCCGCACCGCGCCTGCGGTGGTAAATATTTACACCACGCAACTCCCTGAAATAACTGCGCCAAGCCGCAACGGTGATTATCTTGAACAAATGTTGCAAGAGCCTAGCCGCGAACGTATTTTGGGCAGCCTTGGCTCGGGCGTCATCGTGTCCACCGCAGGCTATATCTTAACGAGCTATCATGTGATTAGCGAAGCAGAAGAAATTTTAGTGGCTTTGCCCGATGGTCGCGAAACCCAAGCCACCATAGTGGGCACGGACCCTGATACAGACTTAGCCCTACTCCACATCGAGCTTTCTGATTTACATGCCTTAAATCTCAAACACAACGATAATATTCAGGTGGGCGACGTGGTGCTTGCTATTGGCAACCCCATGGGGCTTGGCCAAACGGTTTCCATGGGTATCGCAAGTGCCACGGGCCGCAGTCACGTTGGCATCACCACCTTTGAAAACTTTATTCAAACAGACGCCGCTATTAATCGCGGCAACTCTGGCGGCGCCCTAATTGATACCTATGGCAATTTGATTGGTATTAACACCGCCATACTTTCACACAGCGGCGGTTGGGAAGGGATTGGATTTTCCACCCCTGCCTCCACCGCCTACCAGGTGATGACGGACTTGATTGAATATGGTCGTGTGATTCGCGGCTGGCTAGGGGTCACAGTGGAAAATCTCACCCCTATTACCGCATCTTCGCTGGGCCTCACCGAACTCACGGGGGGATTAGTGCGTCATGTGGAACTTGGCAGCCCAGCACACCAAGGGGATTTACGCCCCGGGGATGTACTGCTCGGAATCAATGATAAGAAAATAAATGATGGCTTTGAGGCCATGAATATTATTACTAGCACTAACCCCGGTAGCCATTTAACACTGCAAGTGCTGCGCCAAGGACACATTCACACCCTGCGCGTTACCATTGGCTTGCGACCTCCAGCCAAAGATAAACAAAAATAGCGGCCATAA
>DAHVSB010000025.1 GCA_027324795.1 Alcanivoracaceae bacterium | reverse complement strand
TAGGTGCTTTGGCTTTTGGTGCCACCACTGTGTTTGCGCAAATGCAGCGTGCGCTCAACACAGTGTGGCAAGTGGTGGCTAAGCCCACGCGCAATTCCATTATGCTGATGGTGCGCAGCCGTTTGTTGTCTTTAACGGTGGTGCTTTCTATTGGCTTTGTATTGCTCGTGTCTATGTTGCTGAGCGTATTAATCCGCGCCGTTATGGTATTTGCTCAAGAGTGGATTCCGCTGCCGCCCATGGGTGTGTATTTAATTGAATTCTCTGTGTCGATTTTTGTGGTGTCCCTGTTGTTTGCCACCATTTTTAAAGTGCTACCGGATGTGAATTTGTCTTGGCGCCATGTGTGGCTGGGTGCTGTGCTAACGGCATTATTGTTTATTCTAGGGCGCTCTTTAATTGCCATGTATTTAGCCAAAACTGCTACCGCTTCAGCTTATGGGGCAGCGGGCTCTTTGGTGATGTTGTTGTTATGGGTGAACTATTCCTCGTTGATATTGCTGTTTGGTGCTGCCTTTACCCGTGCTTATACTGAGCACAAAGGCATTGAAATAGAACCCAAGCCCACTGCGTTGCGCCAACAGCTAGTGCTGGTGGACGAAAATAATGAGGCGGTGAAAATCCACGCCTAGCGCTTTAGGCGGGCTAATAGTTGGTCCAAGCTGTTAGCAAAGGCGGCTTTGTCCGTAGCGCCAAAGGCTTTTTGCCCGCCGCCTTCAATCATGCCGCTATCACGCAAGGTGGTGGTGAAGTTTCTCATTTCCAGTATTTGTGCCATATTTTCTTTGGTAAAACGCTCACCTCGCGGGCTAATACAGTGACCACCTTTGGCAATCACTTCTGCGGCTAGGGGAATATCTCCCGTAATCACCACATCGCCTTCGTTAAGGCGCTGAATGATTTCGTTGTCTGCTACATCAAAGCCGCTCGGCACTTGCAAGCTTGAAATAAAGCGCGAAGGTGGAGTTTTGATATGCTGGTTGGCCACTAGCACGAGCTGAATTTGCGTGCGATTTGCCGCACGAAACAGTATGTCTTTCACCGGGTTAGGACAAGCATCCGCATCGACCCATATATGCATGGTTGGTTTCCTTAGGTGGGTTTGTGTTATTCAGTTAAGGAATAAGTAATTTCTTAAACATTCCTTTTTGCTTGCTAATATTTGGCTATACTCAGCCTCTCATTAACTTAGCAGCAATCGAGGTTTCCATGGCAGTCCAACAGTTTTCCGCAAGTGCGCATTTACAAGATGGCGTGCAAGTAAAAGTGCAGGCACGCAACTTTACGTTAACCATTGATGAGCCTAAAGAACTTGGAGGCACAGACCTTGGCATGAACCCTGTGGAAGCGTTGCTCGGTTCCCTTGGTGCGTGCCAAGCTATTGTTGCACGAGTATATGCACAAAAATTTAATGTGGAGCTTAATGATTTCCGTGTGGAAGTGGAAGGCGATATTGATTTAGATGGTTTCTTTGGTTTGTCTGATGTGCGTCCAGGCTACTCTGAAATTCGCTATCGTTTTGTGATTGATAGCCCTTCCAGTCGTGAAAATATCGATGGGTTAATTGCTCATTTGCAAGCGCACTGCCCAGTGGGCGATAGCTTGGCAGCGCCAGTAAAGTTGGTGTTAAGTGATGTGGTGGTGAATAGCCAAGCGGCCTAATGGCAACAAAAGGGCACTGAGGTGCCCTTTGTTTTAAATCCGTGCTTTGGCTTCGTTTTTAATGCGCTCCACCATGGCTTGGATACCGTTGCCGCGGGTGGGGCTCAAATGTTTGAGCAAATCGATTTTTGCAAAGTAGCTTTGCATATCGTAATCCACAATTTCCTGTGGTGTTTTTTGGTTTAAAGCCGCAGAAACGATGGCGGCTAAACCGCGCACGATAATGGCGTCGCTATCTAAGAAAAGCAGCATTTTGCCGCTGGCCTCGTCCATTTCAATATGCAGCCACACTTGGCTTTGGCAGCCGCGTACAATGTGCTCCTCGGTGTGCAGCGCTTCGGGGTAAGGGGGCAATTCTTTGCCTAGCTCAATAATATAGCCGTAGCGTTCTTCCCAGTCCTCGAAAAAGCTAAGAGTATCGACAATATCTTCATCGGTGGTGGTGCTACCTAGGTTCGTGGCAGCGGCGGTAGAGGCCGTCATAACAATCCTTCTTGTGGGTTAAAATAAGCCCAGTTCGAGTAACGCTTCTTCACTCATCATGTCGCGACTCCATGGTGGGTCGAACACCAAATCCACATCCACCTCGTCCACATTGGGCACTAGCGCCACGCGGGTTTTTACATCCCCCACAAGCACAGGGCCCATGCCGCAGGTGGGGGCGGTAAGCGTCATGCGAATGCGCACCACATTTTTGCCGTCGCGCTGGAGAATATCGCACTCGTAAACTAAGCCGAGTGAAAGCACGCTCACAGGGATTTCAGGATCGTACACAGAATCTAACGCTCGCTCAACGTCCTCTTCACGTACGCTGCCATCGGCTTCGGGCGGATCAAAGTGAAAATCAAGCGGCGTTTGCCCTAAGGCATCTGCGTCACTACCATCCACGCGGTACATGTTGCCGCGGTAGGTCACCGTATAGGTGCCGCCCAAGGCTTGGGTGATATTCACAAAGGTGTTGGCGGGCAAGGTCACTAGATTGCCATCAGGCACCTGACGGCTCACCACATCGCGTGTGGTGGCCACGGTACGCTGTTCTCTGCCGCCACCCATGGGGCGTACTTGGGAAGGGTCGAAGCTCATAATTAGGCCTTATACAGAGAAGCTTTCACCACAACCGCATTCGCCCTGGGAATTAGGGTTGCGGAAGGTGAAGAACTGATTCACTCCTTCGGTGGTGTAATCAATCTCGGTGCCTTTCACTAGTTCAAGGCTTTTTTCATCCACGTACACGTCTACGCCATCGGTGATGGAATAGTGCAAATCAGTGCTTGCGGGTTCTGTGACAAACTCAAGTTCGTACTTAAAGCCAGAACAACCGGAGGGTTTTACTGCTAAGCGAATGCCTTGGTGCTTGCTTTCTGCTAGCAGCTTCTTGGCATGGGCTTGCGCGCGGGGTGTCATAGAGACTTGCTGCGCGGTGTTAGGGTTAAAGGTACTCACTAAAGACATAATGTTACCTCATAAAAATTTGATGATTTTTTCGAGCCCTGCAAACAGTGCGTCTACATCTGCGTGCGTATTATAGGGCGCAAAAGAAGCGCGCACTGTGCCAGGAATCTGCAGCGCTGCCATTAGTGGCATAGTGCAGTGGTGCCCTGTGCGCACGGCAACGCCTTGCTGGTCGAGCAGGGTGCCCACGTCGCTAGGGTGGGTGTTGTCTATGAGAAAGGATAGCACGCCAACCTTATGCTCGGCATCGCCAATAATACGCAAGCCAGGAAAGGCCTTGGCTTTCTCTGTGGCGTAAGCCAAGAGTGCTTTCTCGTGTTCCCAAATCGCCTCTCTGTCTTGTGCCATGAGCCATTCAAGGGCGGCACCCAAACCCACAGCGCCTGCTATATGTGGGGTCCCTGCTTCAAATTTATAGGGTAGGCGATTCCAGGTGCTTTTTTCAAAGCTCACGGTTTCAATCATTTCGCCGCCCGTTTGGTAGGGTGGCATGGCGTTGAGTAAATCTTTCTTGCCATACAGCACACCAATACCCGTGGGGCCGAAAATCTTGTGGCCTGAGAACGCATAAAAATCGCAATCCAACGCTTTAACATCCACAGAAAAATGTGAAACGGCTTGGGCGCCATCGAGCACCACATAAGCACCTACTTTGCGAGCCTTGGTAATTAACTCCGCCACGGGGTTCAGGGTGCCAAGGGCATTGGATGCATGGGCGATGGATAGAATTTTGGTATTGCCAGTGAGCAAGTTATCAATATCAGATAAATTCAAAGAGCCATCTGCCGCTAAGGGAATCACCTTTAGCGTGGCACCTGTGCGTTCGCACACTTGCTGCCAGGGCACTATGTTGGCGTGATGCTCAAGAGTGCTCACGAGCACTTCATCGCCTGCTTTTAGCTGGCTGCCGCCAAAGCTGTGCGCCACTAAGTTAAGAGATTCCGTGGTGCCTTTTGTCCAAATCACCTCTTCACGCTCTGCATTTAAAAAACGCGCCACAGAAAGTCGTGCGTCTTCTAAGGCAGCGGTGGCAAGGTCGCCCAAGTAGTGCGCGCCACGGTGTACGTTGCTGTTTTGCGTGCGGTAGTAATTGTCCACCGCATCTATCACCGCCACGGGCTTTTGCGTGGTGGCGGCGTTATCGAGATATACCAAGGGCTTACCGTGAGCGGTTTGCTGCAAAATCGGAAATTGCTCACGAATAGCGTGAACATCTAAGCTCATGAAGCATCCTCTTGATTGGCGAAAATGCCATTTAACCAAGGACGTGCCCAGTCGGCGACTTCTTCGTTTGGCATTTCGAGCAGCACTTCGTTAATGAAGGCGAGGCTCAGCATTTTTTCCGCTTGCTCTTCGGTTAAGCCGCGCGAGCGCAGGAAGAAAATGGCATCATCTTCTAGCTCGCCACAGGTGGTGCCGTGGCTGCAAATCACATCGTCGTTATAAATAGTTAGCTCTGGCTTAGTATTCACAGTGGCACCACGGTTCAGCAACAAGTTGTTGTTGGTGAGGTCGGCCACCGTTTGAAACGCGCCCGGGTGAATATGGATGCTGCCATTAAACACTAAGGTAGACTTATCGCCCGCCATGCCTTTGTACACCATATTGCTGCGGCTATTAGGCACGCGGTGTTCCATGGCGAGCTGGTTGTCGGTATGGGTATTGTTGTTGCCCACAAACACCCCTTTCATGTTCACTTCAGCATCTTCGTGATTGATGATGGTGCGCACATCGTTGCGGCGCAGGGCGGTGCCGTGCATGAGCTGGTACGAACGGAAAACGCTGTTGGCACCGGGCACCACGAGCACGCTGCCCACGTGAGCACTGTCTTGCGCTTCCGCCTGTACGCGATAGTGCACTAATCGGCTGTTGTCTTTGCCCGCAATATTAGTCACCGCGTTGGTGAGTACGGGGCCTTGGCCTTCGTAGCGTTCAAGCAGAGTGAGCTCGCTGTTTTCACCGATATCCACGTGCAAACGTGTGTTGCAGTGGGAAGCTTGTGCGTCTTGGCTCACAAATAGTACTTCAATGGGCGCTTCAACGGTGGTGTTGTCTGCCACGGTAATGTGGAGGCCATCTTGCAAAGTGGCGCTGTTAAGCAACGCAAAAGGTGCGGGTAGCTCTTGTTCTAACTCAGGGTGCGGCAAGCTTGCTGCGTCTTTTAGCTGCGTAATAGCCACGCCTGCGGGCAGTTCGCTGGAAGCCTTTTCGTTAAACACGCCGTTCACGAATACGAGGCGGTGCTTGAAAATAGGTTCAGGCAGCGTTACTTGTGCATTGCCATCAGCGGTGCGCAACAAGTGCCCTTGTTGTTGAAGCACCACCACGTTGGTGTATTTCCACGCTTCCACGCGGCGGTGGGGGAAATCGAGTTCCTTTAGCTTCGCTTGTGCGGCCGCGCGTATATCTTGAAATGGATTGATATCGGGTGAGGCCTGAACAAGCGCTAGGGCTTGTTCTTTCACCTCTATGTGTGGAAGTTTCATTTTATGCTCCCTCACCTGTGATCCAGCCGTAGCCTTTTTCTTCGAGCTCAAGCGCAAGCTCTTTGCCACCGGACTTGGCGATTTTGCCATCGGCGAGTACGTGAACAAAGTCTGGCACGATAAAATCAAGCAAGCGCTGATAGTGGGTAACAAGTACGATGGCACGGTCGGGGCTGCGCAAGGAGTTAACACCTTTGGCCACCACCTGCAGTGCGTCAATATCAAGGCCAGAGTCGGTTTCATCAAGCAAAGCTAGTTTGGGTTCAAGTAATAGCATTTGCATGATTTCGTTACGTTTTTTCTCACCACCAGAGAAACCTTCGTTAACGCCACGGCGTAAAAAACCTTGGTCAAGGTCCACTTGTTTGCAGGCCTCTCGTGCTTTGCGCAACATGGTTACTGAGTCGTAGACTTCTTTGCCTTGTGCGGCCCGCACTTCTTCAAGCGAGGCGCGTAAAAATTCCATATTGCTCACCCCGGGAATTTCAACGGGGTATTGGAAGGCCAAAAAGATGCCTGCGCGGGCGCGCTCTTCAGGCTCTAGTTCGGTTAAGTCTTTGCCCTCAAATAAAATGCTGCCGGAAGTTGCTTCGTAGCCGTTGCGGCCCGCTAGTACATTGGTGAGGGTGCTCTTGCCTGAGCCATTAGGGCCCATGATGGCATGGACTTCACCTGGCTTAACGTTTAGGGAAAGGCCCTTAAGGATTTCTTTATCTTCGACGCTGGCGTGTAAATTTTCGATTTGTAACATGAGTACTTTCCTAGTGTTCGGTTCGTGTGCGAGAAATAAGGCGCTGGATTAACCCACAGCACCTTCTAGGCTAACTTCGAGTAGTGCTTTAGCTTCCATGGCAAATTCCATGGGGAGCTCTTGGAATACTTCCTTACAGAAGCCGTTCACAATCATGGAAACGGCTTTTTCTTCGTCAAGACCGCGGCTTTGGCACAAGAAGAGCTGGTCTTCACTCACTTTTGAGGTGGTGGCTTCGTGTTCAATTATCGCCGACGGATTACGAGTTTCGATATAAGGGAAGGTGTGCGCAGCACAGGTGTCGCCAATTAGCATAGAGTCGCACTGAGTAAAATTACGGGCGTTCTCAGCATTGGGCCCGATACGCACTAAGCCGCGATACACATTGCTGCTGTTGGCGGCAGAAATACCTTTAGAAACAATGGTGCTAGTGGTGTTTTTACCCAAGTGAATCATCTTGGTGCCAGTGTCGGCCTGTTGTCTACCGCGAGTGAGTGCCACGGAGTAAAATTCACCCACAGAGTTGTCGCCGCGCAGTACCACGGAAGGGTATTTCCATGTAATCGCTGAGCCAGTTTCCACTTGGGTCCAAGAGATTTTGGCGTTGTCGTGGGCCACACCGCGTTTGGTCACAAAGTTATAAATACCACCCACGCCGTTTTCATCGCCGGGGTACCAGTTCTGTACGGTGGAATATTTGATTTCAGCACCAGGCAGTGCTACGAGCTCAACCACAGCTGCATGCAACTGGTTTTCATCACGCTGAGGAGCAGTACAGCCTTCGAGGTAGCTCACATGGCTGCCCTCATCGGCAATAATCAGGGTGCGCTCAAACTGGCCGGTTTTCTCTTCGTTAATACGGAAGTAAGTGGAAAGCTCCATGGGGCAGCGTACACCCTTGGGAATATAAACAAAGGAGCCGTCCGAGAACACGGCTGAATTAAGCGCGGCATAAAAGTTATCGCTCTGCGGTACCACTGAGCCAATATATTTTTTCACGAGCTCTGGGTGGGAATGCACAGCTTCAGAGATAGAGCAGAAAACAACCCCAGCCTCTTCTAATTGTTTGCGGAAGGTGGTGCCCACAGACACAGAGTCAAACACTGCGTCCACCGCCACGGGCTTGCGTACTCCCGCGAGCATTTCTTGCTCATGCAATGGGATGCCAAGCTTTTCATAGGTGCGCAATAGTTCTGGGTCCACATCATCAAGAGTTTCTGGGCGGTCTTTCATGCTCTTGGGTTGGGAGAAATAAGATACCTCGTTGAAATCCACAGGTGGATGGTCTAGGTGCGCCCATTCTGGGTGCTTCATTTGTTGCCAACGTTTATAAGCTTCAAGGCGCCATTCCAAGAGCCATTCAGGCTCACCCTTGCGAGCAGAGATGGTGCGAATGACATCTTCACTTAAACCAGGGGGCAAGGTGTCTGATTCGATATTGGTGACGAACCCTGCCTCGTAACGGTCGTCGAGAAACTTATTAATTTCCGGATTTTGGCTCATTAAAGTACCTGCTGTGTAATACCAGAGTGATTTACTCGGGTATTATAGAGTAGTCAAAACTAAATCGCTAGGGTGAACTGCGAAAGCAAGGTATGTGAAGGAATCGGCAAAGTGGCGGCATTGTCTTGCAAGAAAGAGGGCTACGGTATCATATCTTGGCTATCAAGCGTATAATCGCGTGCTTAAGTTGTGCTCAGCGGTACATCCAAATACTGTGCGCAACGTTTCTTTTTCTTATTAACAATATGTATGTGGAGCAAAAAGTCTCATGGCTGTAGAGCGTACCCTTTCTATTATCAAACCAGATGCTGTGGCTAAAAACGTTATTGGCGAAATCGTAACTCGTTTTGAAAAAGCCGGCCTTCGTGTTGTGGCCATGAAAATGGCTCAGCTTTCTCAAGAGCAAGCAGAAGGTTTTTATGCTGAGCACAAAGAGCGCCCTTTTTTTGGTGATCTTGTAAGCTTTATGACCAGTGGCCCAGTGGTAGTGCAGGTGCTAGAGGGTGAAGGTGCCATCGCCAAAAACCGTGAGCTAATGGGTGCCACCAACCCTAAAGAAGCCGATGCTGGCACTATTCGTGCAGATTTTGCTGAATCCATTGACGAAAACGCTGTGCATGGTTCTGACTCCCCTGAATCCGCAGCACGTGAAATTGACTACTTTTTTACTGCGGAAGAGCTTTGCGAGCGTATTCGCTAATTTGTAGTCAATGATTGCTGAGGTGCTGTTATGAGTGTAGAAAAAACCAATTTAATGGGACTGACTTTTGAGCAAATGGAGGCGTTTTGTCTTTCCATCGGCGAAAAGAAGTTTCGTGCCCAGCAGCTGATGAAGTGGATACATCATCAGCAAGAGGATGATTTCTCGCAAATGACAGACCTCAGCAAATCTCTGCGCGAAAAGCTTGCCGAGATTGCAGAGGTGCGTTTGCCGCGAGTCATTACTGAAAATATTTCACGTGATGGCACGCGCAAATGGGCGCTCGAAGTAGAGGGCGGCGGCGCAGTAGAAATGGTGTTTATCCCAGATGGGCGTCGCGGCACTTTGTGTGTGTCTTCCCAAGTGGGCTGCGCTGTGGATTGCAGCTTTTGCTCCACAGGGAAACAAGGCTTCCAGCGTGATTTAACCAGCGCCGAAATTGTGGGTCAGATTTGGCTAGCTGGTAAATCTTTTGGGCCACGCAAGAACTTAGGTCAGCACCCAGTGACTAATGTGGTCATGATGGGAATGGGCGAGCCTTTATTGAATTATGACAATGTAGTTAATGCCATGCGCGTTATGCTAGACAATTATGGTTATGGCATTTCTAAGCGCCGGATCACATTAAGCACATCAGGTGTGGTGCCGATGATGGATAAACTGCATGAAGATATTGATGTATCGTTGGCGGTATCGCTGCATGCGCCAAACGATGCTTTACGCAATGAATTGGTGCCGTTAAACCGTAAATATCCCTTGGCGGAATTGTTAGCGGCTTGCGACCGCTATAGCGAAAGTCGCACTCACAAGCACAACACCATTACCATGGAGTATGTGATGCTGCGTGATGTGAACGACCAGTTAGAACATGCAAAGCAGCTTGAGAAATTGCTCAGAGGTCGGCCCGTCAAAGTTAACCTGATTCCCTTCAACCCTTTTCCGCACTCAGGTTATGAAACAAGCTTGCGTAAAGACGTGCTTGCGTTTCATCAGTATTTAAATGACAGAGGGGTGATCACCACGGTACGTACTACCCGTGGTGATGATATAGATGCCGCCTGCGGCCAACTGGTGGGCACAGTAAAAGATAGAACACGTCGCAACGAACGTTGGCAAAAATCTATTTTCTTACGCACAGAACAGCAGGGTGTCGCATTATGAATGTTATGATTCGTTGCGCCAAGTTAGCTACGTTATGGTTTGTTGTAGTGGTATTGGTGGCCTGCGCTGGCCCACAACGCGCAGAGCGCGAGGCACGAGATAAAGAGGCAGTGCAGAATCGCGTGGCGGCAGGTATGGAGTATTTGCACCAGGGGCAGCTCAACGAAGCTCGGCAGCATTTTTCGAGGGCGTTAGAGCGCGATGGGTCAAGCCCAGTGGCTCATAATGCGATGGCTTTGCTGTATAAATATGAGGGCGATTTAGAGCGCGAAGAGCATCATTATAAGCGTGCATTGCGTCTAGATAAGTCTTATACAGCAGCGCGCAACAACTACGGTATTTTATTGTTCCAGCGCGGGGATTTTGTAGCTGCTAAAAAAGAGTTCGAAATAGCGGCAAATGATCCTAAATATGGTGCAAGGGCAGGTGCCTTTGAAAACCTAGCGCGCTCGTGCATGGCCTTAGAGCAATACCCAGAAGCGATTCGTGCGTTCCAACGAGCGCTACGTTTGGGTCAGTCTGAAGCCTCTATATTGCCAGACTTAGTCGAGGCGTATATACAAGATGGGCAGCCCGAATATGCCCGTGAATATTTTGAGCAATATCTTGATTTGCAAGAAGGTAAGTTAAACACAGCTCAAGCTTTGTGGCTTGGTATCCGAGTAGCGGCGTACCAGCAAAATTCAGCCCTGCAGTATGAGTATGAGCAGCAACTTCAACGAGAGTTTTCTAAGAGTGCTGAGTATAAGTTGTGGCAGCAGTGGCGAGACTAATCAAATAATAACAGGACTGAAAACATGACTGAAACAGGCCAAGCAGGGCAGCTATTAGCCCAAGCACGTGAAGCACAAAAACGCAGTCTACAAGAGGTGGCAAACGAGTTAAAGCTATCCGTTTCTTTTGTAAAAGCGATTGAAGCTGAGCAGTGTAGCAGTCTGCCTGATGTTGCTTTTGTGCGCGGTTATGTACGTAATTATGCGCGTTTGCTAGGTTTGTCCAAAGAAGAAACGCAGCAAGTGGTGGCGCACTTTGAGAGCATTATGGCGCCAGCCAAAGATATTGCCTCTGGGACACCTGTGGTGGCCCCCAAAACCCAAGGGCCGCGTTGGTGGCGCTTGTTATGGTTGATTGCCATCGTGGCCATTATTGGGCAAGTGCTTTATATGTGGCAGCATTCAGAAGCCCCTGCAGGTTCTTCCGAGGCAGCCTTACCTAAGGCAGAAACTGTTCCGCCTCAAGAAAAGCGAGCATCAGCCACAGAATCCCGTCAAGAACGCGAGGAGGATGGGCATTCCACAGTTGTGGACGATGAAGAGCTTTCCTTAGAAATCAGCGAGGACATCGCTCAGCCTGACGATACGGATACAGCAGATATCGCTGAGGTTGATATAGCTAGCGAAGAGGCCGAGCCTGTTATAGAAGAAACGCCTGCAGCTTTGGTGCTTGCCTTTGCCGATGAGTGCTGGGTAAGTGTTACTGATAACACAGGGCGCACGTTGTTTTCAGGTATCAAGCAGGGTGGCGAAGAGCTAATTTTAGAAGGAGAGGCGCCCTATCGGTTTGTGTTCGGTAACGGGGCGGCACTTGAAAGCATGCGCATAGATGGTGAAAAGGTAACACTGCCTGAACGCCGAGCCGGGCAGGTATGGCGTTACGCATCTCGTTAATAAATAGAGGAGACCCTTGTGGCAAACGTGGCCAATGAGTTAGAGATTAAGCGCCGTCCCACACGCCAGATTCGTGTGGGGGATGTATTGGTGGGCGGCGATGCCCCTATTAGCGTGCAAAGCATGACTAACACGCCCACGGAAGACGTTGCTGCCACAGTGGCCCAGATAAACGCATTAGCGAATGTGGGGGCCGATATTGTTCGTGTGTCGGTGCCCACCATGGATGCCGCCGATGCTTTTGCTGAAATCCGCAAACAAGTGAATGTGCCCTTAGTAACTGATATTCACTATGACTACAAAATTGCCTTAAAAGTGGCTGAAACAGGAGCGGATTGTTTGCGCATTAACCCCGGCAATATTGGTCGTGAGGAACGTATCAGGGCAGTGATTCAAGCGGCGCGCGATAACGGCATACCTATCCGCATTGGTGTGAATGCGGGTTCTTTAGAGCGGGATTTACTGCATAAATACAAAGAGCCTTGCAGCGATGCCATGGTGGAATCAGCCATGCGCCACGCTGGTATCTTGCTTGACCATGATTTCCATGATTTTAAAGTGAGCGTAAAAGCTTCTAGCGTGGATATGACATTACAAGCTTACCGCAAGCTTGCTGGCCAACTTGAGCAGCCTTTGCATCTTGGTGTGACAGAGGCTGGTGTGTTTCGTAGTGGCACAGTGAAATCTTCCGTTGCCCTGGGCGCCCTGCTGCTAGAGGGCATTGGTGACACCATTCGTGTGTCCTTGGCTGCCGACCCATTGGAAGAAATTCGTGTGGGCTTCGATATCTTAAAATCCCTTGGCTTGCGTCAAAAAGGGGTGAATATAGTGGCATGCCCAAGCTGCTCACGCCAAAATTTTGATGTGATTGCCACCGTAAATGAGCTCGAAGCACGTCTTGAAGATGTTAACGAATCTATTGATTTAGCTGTGATTGGCTGCTTGGTAAATGGCCCAGGCGAAGCGCGCGTAGCTGATGTGGGCTTAACGGGCGGAACCCCAAATAACTTAGCCTATCTAGATGGCGAAAAGAGCCATCATATCCGTGCTGAGCAGCTTGTGGACGAGCTCGAGCAAATGGTACGCGAAAAAGTAAAACGCATTCAGGCAGACAAAGCCGCTGGTGTGATTGTGCGTAGCGGTGCTACAGACACCTTGGTGAAAGGATAAGGTTTTGAGTAAGAAAATAGCTTCCATTCGTGGAATGAACGATATTTTGCCCACAGATACGCCCCTGTGGCAGTGGTTTGAAAACAAAGTTGCTACTTTATTACAGCGCTATAGCTACAGTGAAATCCGCACCCCCATTGTTGAGCAAACAGATCTGTTTCGTCGCTCTATTGGTGAGGTAACGGATATTGTTGAAAAAGAAATGTACACCTTTGAGGACCGCAATGGAGATTCCTTAACTTTGCGTCCTGAAGGCACAGCTAGCTGTGTGCGCGCTGCCGAGCAGCACGGCTTGCTCTATAACCAAATACAACGCTTGTGGTACAAGGGCCCCATGTTTCGCCATGAGCGTCCGCAAGCGGGGCGCTATCGTCAGTTTCACCAAATTGGTGTAGAAGCCTTTGGCATGGCGACACCGGATATTGATGCGGAACTCATTTTGCTTAGCCGCCGTCTGTGGCAAGAGTTGGGGCTTGAGCAGCAGGTGGTCTTGCAGCTAAATACCCTGGGTAGCCTAGAAGATAGAGCTAAATATCGAGCTGCTTTGGTGGAGTTTTTAAATCAGCATCGCGACGACTTAGATGAAGACAGCCAACGCCGCATTGAGCGCAATCCATTGCGCGTGCTTGATAGTAAAAACCCACAAACTCAAGAAATTCTTGGTGATGCGCCTGAGCTAGTGGATTACCTGTCAGAGGAATCCGCCGCACACTTTAATCAGCTAAAAGCCTTGCTTGATGCCGCAGGGCTTAGCTACGAGGTAAACCCACGTTTAGTGCGCGGTTTGGATTATTACAGTCACACAGTGTTTGAATGGGTCACCGATGCCTTAGGTGCTCAGGGCACTGTGTGTGCTGGTGGCCGTTATGATGGTTTAGTGGAGCAACTCGGTGGCCGTGCAACGCCTGCGGTGGGCTTTGCCATGGGCATGGAGCGTTTGATTTTGCTGCTTGAGCAGCAAACACTGGCCATTAATAATGCGCCCCATGTTTATGTGGTGGCGGATGACCCACAGGCTAGCATTTTGCTTGCAGAGCAGCTGCGCACAGATAATCCTCAGCTGCGTGTGTTAACCCACTGCGGCGGGGGTAGTTTTAAGAGCCAATTACGGCGCGCAGACCGCAGTGGAGCGCAAGTGGCGCTAATTATTGGAGCCGAAGAAGCGGCCAGCAACAGCGTCACCGTAAAACCCTTGCGTGAGCACAATGAGCAAACCACGGTGCCACAAACTCAAGTAGCAGCAGAATTAGCTAAGTACTTGGCGTAACACACGTTACCCATTACATTACATGTTTAACACCGCCAGCTAGGCGAACAGTAGGAGCAACAAGGTGTACAGCGAAGAAGAACAGGTAGAAGTCATCAAAGAGTGGTGGCAAAAAAATGGCACCACAGTATTGGTTACCATCGTGGGTGTGCTAGCGCTTGTGGTGGGCTATAACTGGTGGAATGCCAACCAAAAAGCAAGTGCGCAAGCCGCTTCCTATGCTTACGAAGAAATGTTGCAGGGCATGGCTATTGAAGAGCAATCGCCTAGCGCGGGTAATAGAGCACAGTTACAAAGTCAGGCTGAAAAAGTTATCGCTGAGCATGGCAATACAGGTTATGCCCAGTTGGCTCATTTAGCTTTAGCCCAGATAGCTGTGGCAGAACAGGACTACGCCTCAGCAGCCGAACAGCTTGAAACCTTGTTGGCAGATAAGCCCCGTCGTGAGGTGGCAGATATCGCTCGTTTGCGTTTGGCGCGTTTGCAGCTTGAGCTAGAGCAGCCAGAAAAAGCACTTAAAACCTTAGAAAAAACTTTGCCAGAGGCTTGGACTGCGAGGGTGTTAGAGCTTCGCGGCGATGCGTATTTGCAGCAGCAGAACCAAGCGCAAGCTTTGCGGTCATATGATGACGCGTTAGCACAAGCTTCACCTGAGGATGCTATTCGCGAACGCATTCAAATGAAACGAGATAATTTGGCCCCTGCATCGTGAGAAAACTTTTATTAGTCATTGTTCTTATAGCAAGCTACTTTTTAGTAGCTTGCAGCACCAATCCTAACGCCATTGAGCCTAACCCACTGCCTGACTACGACGCCGACTATAAGGTGAAAAAAGTATGGTCGCGCAAGGCGGGTAAAGGAATCAAAAAACGTTTTATTAGTCTACGTCCCGCTGTGTCAGAGGGCGGCGTTTATGTGGCTGATTTAAATGGTAAAGTCACCGCTTACAGTGCTGATAAAGGCAAGCGTTTGTGGCGCCATAATACCCAAGATAATGTCACCGGCGGATTGTATGCCGGCTACGGCGTGGTGATTTATGGTACTCGTGAAGGCGAGGCTGTGGCGCTGTCCGAGGAGGATGGCAGCGAGCTTTGGCGCCAACAATTAAGCAGCGAAATCCTTGCTCCACCTGCTGCTAATGCCTCTATGGCAGTGTTCCAGGTACAAGATGACCAGGTGTATGCGCTGGATATTGATTCAGGTGAACAGCTTTGGCAGTTTGAAGACCAAGCGCCCACACTTATCCTGCGTGGCTCAGCCATTCCTGTTATTGCAGGCGACCATGTGTATGCTGCTTTTGCCAATGGCAAGGTGGTGGCATTGGATGAGCGTACAGGCAGTCCGCTATGGGAGCGCCGTGTGGCAGAGCCGCAAGGTCGCTCTGAGCTTGAGCGCTTAGTGGATATCAATAACAACTTGATAGTGGAGGGCGGCGGCGTCTTCGCGTCCTCATACCAAGGCAGCGTGTCTGTACTTGATGCAGAAAGCGGCCAAACCTATTGGCGTAAAGATATGTCCACTTTTGATGTTATGGACAGCCATTTAGGCGTGCTTTACGTGGCTGATAGCAAAGGTAATGTGTGGGCCATTGACCAGCGTTCAGGCGATAGCTTATGGAGGCAAGATTTGCTTTATGGCCGTAACTTAACAGGCGTGGCAATCCAAGACGGCCAAGTGGTGGTGGGCGATAAAAAAGGCTATCTGCACTGGATAGATGGTGATAGCGGCCATATTACGGCTCGTCGTCGCCATCACCGTAAAGGTTTTGCTTCAGCGCCAGTCAGTACTGGTGATATGCTTTACGTGTATGGCAGAAAAGGTCGCTTGTCTGCTTATCGACTAATTCCACGTTAACCCTTCGGTTTTATTTCAAAGCAGAGGCTTGGCCTCTGCTTTACTGCAAAGAGTATTCAGCATCATGAAGCCCGTATTCGCCATTGTGGGGCGCCCTAATGTGGGCAAGTCCACCTTGTTCAACCGTTTAACTCGCAGCCGTGATGCACTAGTGGCGGACTATCCTGGCTTAACCCGAGACCGTAAATACGGGTCTGGTTCCTTTGGCGACCATCATTTTGTGGTCATCGACACTGGCGGTATTGGTGAGGGGTTAGAAGGTGTAGATGAGGTGGTAAAAGAGCAGGCTAACTTGGCGTTAGCTGAGGCCAATGTGGTGCTGTTTTTAGTGGATAGCAACGATGGCCTTACAGCAGCGGACGAGCAAATCGCTCAACAGTTGCGAGAGCTCAATAAGCCCGTGCATTTAGTAGTGAATAAAATTGATGGCCAAGATGCCGATGCTGCCGCTGCTGAATTTTATGCTCTTGGTATTGATTCCGTCTTAAAAGTGGCTGCCTCACAGGGTCGTGGGCTCAAGCATTTACTCACCCGTGTGTTAGCACCTTTCCCGCCGTCGGAAGAAGAGCAGGTGGAAGAGCATGGCATCAAAGTGGCCGTGCTGGGACGCCCTAATGTGGGCAAATCCACGTTAGTGAACCGTATGCTCGGCGAAGACAGAGTGGTGGTATTTGACCAATCCGGCACCACTCGCGACACCATTAGCATCCCTTACGAGCGTGAGGGCCAAGCCTATACACTGATTGATACCGCTGGGGTGCGCCGCCGCGGTAAAGTCTATGAGACTGTAGAGAAATTTTCGGTAGTAAAAGCCCTGCAAGCTATCGAAGAAGCTCATGTGGTGCTATTGGTGGTAGATGGTACCGAGGGAATTACTGAACAAGATATGAACTTACTCGGTCATGCCATGGAAGCAGGGCGTGCTATTGTATTAGTGGTGAATAAATGGGATGGCTTGTCCCAAGAGCACCGCGAGCAAGTAAAAGAAGAGCTGGAGCGCCGTTTGCATTTTGCACCTTGGTTGCGCCGTCATACGATTTCAGCCCTTCATGGTACAGGTGTGGGGGACTTATACGGCTTTATTCAAACCGCTTATGACTCTGCATTTTTGAAATTGAATACCGCGCAAATGACGCGCTTACTAGAAGAAATTGTGGCACAACGCTCGCTGCCCATGATTGGACGCTCGCGACTAAAATTGCGTTACGCCCACTTAGGTGGAAGCAATCCGCCGCGGATTATTATTCACGGGAACCATGAAAAAGGGATTCCTGACGATTACCGCCGCTACTTGGAAAACAAGTTCCGTCAAATTCTTAAGATGGAAGGCACGCCTGTAAAGGTAGAATTTAAAACCGGTAAAAACCCTTACGAAGGTCGTAAAAATATACTTACAGACCGTCAGCGTCGTCGTCGTAAGCGCTTAATTAAAAAGGCGAAACGTTAATCTTGCTGTGGCAGCAAGCGCTTTACTTCGGCTGTAAAACTACCATCTTCTAAGCGCTGGCGGATAATATCCCCAGCGCTTAGTTGTTTAATGCTGCGCACATGTTCTTCACCATTAAACGTAATACCGTAGCCGCGTGCTAGCACAGCTAAAGGGCTGCTACTTTCCAAGCGACTAGCGGCTAATGCAAGGCGTTGAGCCAAGGGGGCTTGAGCCTGCTGCATTAGCTTTGGCAATCGCTGAGACAACAAGGTTGTTTGCTGCTCTGCCTGAACAAGCTTAGCGATCACTGGGCGCGGCAAGCGTTGCTGGCTTTGCTCTAAGCGCTGGCTAAAATACCTTAGCCGCTGCTGTGGTGAGTGAGATTGCAAGCGCTTGCTAAGACCCGTGAGGGTAAATTTGGCTCCGCGAAGTTGGTGCAAGGTGGCGCGTGGCAAACGGATGGCAACAGCTTGCTGGCGTTGCTGTAGCTGCATTATGGTGAGCTTTACTTGGCGTTGTAGTCGTCGCTCAAGCTCATCGAGTTGCTGTTGGTGCTGCCGCAGCATGGCGGCAGGATGACGCAAACGGCGTTCAAGATGGTTGGTTTGCGCTTTTAATTGTTCTATGCGCTGCGCCACGGCAGTGATTAAACGTTGCTGATACTGCTCAAGTAACCTAGGTAACTGCGCGCTTCCTCGCGCTAGTTGCTCGGCTGCTGCTGTGGGGGTGGGCGCTCGCCAATCGGCGGCAAAGTCGGTTAAACAAAAATCAATCTCGTGGCCCACGGCAGAGATAATAGGAATTGCGCTAGCGGCCACCTCACGTGTTAAGGCTTCATCATTAAACGCCCATAAATCTTCTAAAGAACCGCCACCGCGACCAATCACTAGAACATCGCATTTCGCTTCGGCATTGGCCTTGCTTAGGGCTTCGCGCAATGCCTCAGGCGCTTCCTGACCTTGCACCAAAGAGGGATATAAGGTGATAGGAATGTGCGGGCTATGGTGCGAAAAAATCTTCAGCATATCTTGCAGGGCTGCACCACTTGGCGAAGTGATAAGCCCTATATGCCGCGGGTACACGGGTAGTGGGCGCTTACGATCCTCGGCAAAAAGACCTTCGGCAGCAAGCTTGGCTTTTAGCGCCTCAAACTGTTGGCGTAAACGACCTTCGCCAGCCAGCTCCATGTGTTCCACAATAATCTGGTAGTTGCCGCGAGGGCTATACAGGCTCACCTTGGCGCGCACTAAAACTTCAACACCATCACGCACAGCAAAGCGCACACGGTTGGCCTGAAAACGGAAAAATGCCGCACTTACTTGGGCGTTGGCGTCTTTGAGGCTGAAGTAGTGGTGCCCAGAACTGGCACGCACATGGTTAGAAATCTCGCCTTCAATCCATACGGTGCCCATGGCCTCAAGCGCTTGTTGAGCACGGGCATTTAACTGGCTAACGGTAAGGATATTTTTAGTTGTAGTAGGCATAGCAACCATGTGAGTTAGGATAAATCGCTAAGCCTAGCGAGCTTAATAGCAAACTGCCAGTGCTTGGCGTTTACGTTAGGCGGAATTTTGCTTATAATCACGCGCTACCTTCCGCTAGAACAGTAACGGTGCCTTATGCCTAGAATTGCGCAAGAAGCACTGACATTCGATGATGTTCTTCTGATTCCTGCTTATTCTGAAGTACTGCCGAAAAATGTCAGCCTTAAAACTCGTTTAACTCGTGAAATTTCCCTCAATATTCCACTGGTGTCTGCTGCCATGGATACCGTCACTGAGCATCGCCTTGCTATTGGTATGGCGCAAGAAGGTGGCATTGGTATTCTGCATAAAAACATGGAAGTTGAGGACCAAGCCCAACAAGTGCGTTTGGTGAAAAAGTACGAAAGCGGCGTGGTAAAAGACCCGATTACTGTGGGGCCAAACACCACAGTGGCTGAGTTGCTCACCATTACGGGTGCGCACAATATTTCAGGTGTTCCCGTGGTGGAAAATGATAAGCTAGTGGGCATTGTCACCAGTCGCGATACGCGTTTTGTCACAGAGTATCACCAGCCTGTGTCTGCTGTCATGACGCCACAAGACAAGCTAGTGACGGTGAAAGAGGGCGCGCCCACTGATGAGGTGCAGCAATTACTACATCGCCACCGCATTGAGAAAATCCTTGTGGTTAACGACGCTGGCGCTTTGCGTGGCTTGATTACTGTGAAAGACATGGAAAAAGCCAAGCGCTTCCCTAATGCTAGCAAAGACTCTTTAGGACGCTTGCGAGTGGGTGCCGCTGTGGGTACTTCCGTGGATACAGAAGCGCGAGTGGAAGCACTGGTTGAAGCGGGCGTGGATGTGATTGTGGTGGATACTGCTCATGGCCACAGCCGCGGCGTGATTGAGCGCGTGGCGTGGGTAAAGAAAAACTTTCCGCATATTCAGGTGATTGGTGGCAATATTGCCACTGCAGAAGCCGCTATTGCTTTGGCTGATGCAGGTGCAGATGCGGTAAAAGTGGGGATTGGCCCAGGCTCCATTTGCACCACGCGTATTGTTACCGGTATTGGTGTGCCGCAAATTAGCGCCATTGCGAATGTAGCTAAGGCCCTTGAGGGTCGCGATATTCCGCTGATTGCGGACGGTGGCATTCGTTATTCGGGCGATGTGCCCAAAGCCATTGCGGCAGGCGCTAGCGCCATTATGGTGGGCTCTTTAATGGCGGGTACCGAAGAGGCGCCCGGTGAAGTAGAGCTTTTCCAAGGTCGTTACTATAAGGCGTATCGCGGTATGGGCTCTTTGGGGGCTATGTCGGGTAAAACAGGTTCTAGCGACCGTTACTTCCAAGACACCAGCGCCGGCGTAGAAAAGCTCGTGCCCGAAGGCATTGAGGGCCGCGTGGCGTATAAGGGGCCTATGACCAACATTATTCACCAACTCATGGGCGGTTTACGTGCTGCCATGGGGTATACCGGCTGTGCAGATATTGATGAAATGCGCACCAAGCCGCAGTTTGTAAAGGTGACGAATGCTGGGATGATTGAATCCCATGTACATGATGTAGCTATTACCAAGGAAGCCCCTAACTACCCCGTGAGTTAGTGTTCCCTTTGTTTCAGCTGCATCATAGAAGCCCCTCTACAGGGGCTTCTTTACTTCAACAATAGCCATTAACTGGAAATGAAAATGAGTAGCAAACAGCGTCAGCAAATTTTAGTGCTAGATTACGGTTCTCCCTATACACAGCTGATTGCTCGTCGAGTGCGTGATATCGGCGTGTATTGTGAAGTGCGAGTGTTTGACCTCACAAAAGAGGAGTTTTTAGCCTTTAACCCTGCCGGGGTGATTGTTTCTGATGCCGGCGAAAAACCTCTGTCGGTGGCGGCCCCAGCGCTGCCTGACTTTATTATAGAAGCGCAAATTCCAGTGCTTGGTATTGGTTATGGCATGCAGATGCTGGCTCGGGACTTGGGTGGAGCTGTGCTCGCCACTGACCCCATGGAAGATATTATGGCGCGTATCCAAGTGGTGGCGGCAGAGGACCCGTTGCTGGGCGAACTCAGTGACGATGAAGACGCCAATGAAGCTGTGATTGATGTGTGGCTTAAGCAGCAAGGAAAAGTGGTACAGGTGCCTGCGGGATTTGAAATTACGGCTGAAGCTGAACACTGGCCCGTGCTTGGCATGAGCGATACAGAGCGCAATTTATATGGCGTTCATTTTCATCCTGAGCTCAACAAGACGCCGCAGGGTACCCGGATTTTAGAGCGCTTTGTGGTGGATGTATGCGGTTGCGAAAAAACCTGGACCCCCAAAGCTATCATTGAGCAAGCGGTTAAGGATATTCGCGCACAAGTGGGCACAGACGAAGTGATTCTAGGCCTTTCTGGTGGTGTGGATTCCTCTGTGGTGGCGGCATTGCTGCACAAAGCCATTGGCGACCAGCTTACCTGTGTGTTTGTGGACCATGGCTTGCTGCGCCTCAACGAAGGCAAACAAGTGATGGAAATGTTTGCTGAGAATATGGGCGTCAACGTGGTGAAAGTGGATGCGGAAGACATCTTCTTATCGCGTTTAGCGGGTGTTAGCGACCCTGAAGAAAAGCGTAAAATTATCGGCAATACCTTTATTGAGTTATTCGATGAGCAGGCCGCGGCGTTTAACAATGCAAAATGGTTGGCTCAAGGCACCATTTACCCCGATGTGATTGAATCTGTGGCCAGCAAGCAGGGCGGTGCCGCGGTGAAGTCTCACCATAATGTGGGAGGCTTGCCTGAGGATATGAAGCTCAAACTAGTTGAGCCTTTGCGTCAGTTGTTTAAAGATGAAGTGCGCAAAATCGGCCTAGAGCTCGGTTTGCCTTATGACATGGTGTACCGCCATCCCTTCCCCGGCCCCGGCCTTGGGGTGCGCATCTTAGGTGAGGTGAAAAAAGAATATGCAGATTTGCTGCGCCAAGCAGACCACATCTTTATCACTGAGTTGTTAGAAGAGGGGCTGTACCACAAAACCAGCCAAGCCTTTACCGTATTTATTCCGGTGAAATCTGTGGGGGTAGTAGAGGGCAAACGCCGCTATGAATATGTGGTGTCCTTGCGTGCGGTGGAAACTGTGGACTTTATGACAGCACGCTGGGCGCATTTGCCCTATGACTTTTTGGAAAGAGTCTCACGTCGCATTATCGAAGAAATTCCCGGTATTAGCCGCGTGGCGTATGATATTTCTAGCAAGCCGCCAGCCACTATTGAGTGGGAGTGACGGGCACTGGCTGGCAATGTCTAGCAACGGCAGGCATTTCGGCTGAGGGTAAAAGAACTTTCCGCTAAGCGATAGACTGTATGTAAACACAGTAT
>DAHVSB010000024.1 GCA_027324795.1 Alcanivoracaceae bacterium | reverse complement strand
CCTCTGCAACCCAAAATGTACCTGTTGTTGGTAAAAAAGCTACAATTGATGACATCACCAAGCACTGTGTCCGCAACAAAGTAGGAGGCTCTTGTTTAGGCTCTGACTATGAGATAAATCCCGGCGAACGCCTCTACTTCTACGACGAAGCCAAAATGACCAACGCGTCCTTGGTGAGCATCTTTAATTTCGGTCCTTCCTTAGGTACCGATGATCTGATGTTTGTGCTTGAGTTGGGTGCTGAGCACGCGGGTGGTTTGGATAAAAACTTAAACTATGCGTCCACCGCCGCAATTGCTGAAGCAGAAGGTATGGTAAGGTCGCCAGATGACCCTTACAAAACTTATCTCGACACCTTCTCCTGGGGTTATCGCGCTGTATTAAGGGCTGGTTATAATGACTTGTTCGCAGGTGTTGGCTTTAATCCCTCGCTAACATTCGCGCATGATGTGGAAGGTAACTCTGTGGTGGGTGGTAACTTTATGGAGAACCGTAAAGCCGCTACCTTAGGTTTGGATTTTGTGTACCTCAACAACCTTACCGTGGGGGCCCAATACACAAGTTTCTGGGGTGCGGGTTACAGCAACAAATTGCGTGACCGCGATAATGCATCATTAAGCATGAGTTATTCGTTCTAACAATAAAAAACGGCGCCTTGATTTTAGGCGCCGTCACCTCTACGGAGACAGCAGATGTTAAAAAAACTTATAACAACGGGCAGTGCTTTTTCACTCTCCATAGCGCTGGTAACGGGAGCGCATGCGGCCGTGTCTGTGCAGGAGGCGAACAAGTTAGGTAATAGCTTGACGCCCTTCGGCGCAATAAAAGAGGGTAATGGCGCTGAAATTCCCGCTTGGACTGGTGGTATTTCTCGTGGCGATATTCCTCCGAGCTATACTCGCCCAGGGCAGCACCACCCGGACCCATTTGCAAACGATCGCATAGTACGAACCATTGATAATAACAACAAGGGCCAGTACGCCAATCGCCTAACTGAGGGCACAAAGGCATTAATGGCAACGTACCCTGATACGTTTAGAATTAATGTGTACCCAAGCCGCCGCACCACAGCTGCGCCACAATGGGTTTACGATAACGTAAAAAAGAACGCCACCACGGCTAAGCTAACAGAAACTGGTGTAATTAATGCCATTGGTGGTATCCCTTTCCCCATTTTGCACGGCACTAGCGAAGAAAAAGCGCTGCAAGCAATTTGGAACCATATGCTACGTTGGCGCGGCGTGTATTTGGTGCGTAGTGCTTCTGAGGTGGCTGTGCAGCGAAATGGAAACTACTCATTAACCACTTCGCAGCAAGAGGTTTATTTCCCATATAACGACCCTAACGTCACCCCAACAGATTTAGAAAATATAATTTTCTATTATCTGTCTTTCACCACAGCCCCAGCACGCTTAGCGGGTGGTGCCGTGTTATTGCATGAAACCCTAGACCAAGGCATGGTACCACGCCAAGCGTGGGGGTATAACGCAGGTACACGTCGCGTGCAGCGCTCGCCCAGCCATGCCTATGACACGCCTATTGCAGCCTCTGAAGGATTGCGCACCGTGGACGACACCGATATGTATAACGGTGCCCCCGACAAATACAACTGGCGTTTGGTGCACGATCAGCCAGTGGAGATGTATATCCCGTATAACAACTATCGTTTATCGTACAACGATTTAAAATACGATGATATTTTGCAGCTTGGGCATATTAATTCAGAATACCCACGTTGGGAGCTTCACCGCGTATGGGTGGTGGAAGCGACACTCAAACCACGTGAGCGGCATGTGTACCATAAGCGCGTTTTTTATATTGATGCGGACTCTTGGCAAATTGCCTCAATTGATAAATACGACCGCCGTGGTGACCTTTGGCGAGTGAGTATGGCGTATATTAAGAATTACTACGAAGTACCTGCTCAATGGACAGGGCTAGAAGTGTTCTATGATTTGAAATCTCAGCGCTATAACGTTCAGCAGCTAATGAACGAAGAGCGCAGTACTATAGATTTTACTCAACCCGTGCCTAATAAAAACTATTTTAGCCCTGCAGCACTACGCCGTCGTGGTCGCTGATATCGTTTTCTCTTAAGCCTTACGTCTAAACCAACCCCAAAAAGCGCAAGATGCTTTTTGGGGTTTTTTGATTAAGTTCTTGCGGAAACAGCCCTTGCCTAGAATGCCTCGTTAGTTGAGCGCACAAATTGCCATGCACACTTTTAGTGCGCCTTGGTTTATACTAAGCCGTCGCTAAAAAGGAGTCCCTGCATGTTATACCGTTTGGTCCGCCCTGCTTTATTTTCTTTGCCTGAAGAAACTGTTCATCATCTTACTCTGAGCGCTTTGCGCAAAGGTATGGGGCATTTGTATCCCCAAGGGTTTGTGGAGAAACCAGTGCAACTTATGGGGCTCACATTTCGCAACCCCGTGGGCATGGCAGCAGGCCTTGATAAAAACGCTGACTGTATTGATGGATTAGCCTCCTTAGGGTTTGGCTTTATTGAAGTGGGTACAGTGACGCCGCGACCACAGGCGGGTAATCCAAAGCCACGTTTGTTTCGACTGCCCCAGGCCAAAGGCATTATTAATCGCATGGGGTTTAATAACCAAGGCTTGGACTATTTTATGCAAGCGGTGCGCAAACGCCGCTATGACGGTGTGCTTGGCATTAACATTGGCAAAAATGCCACCACTCCCATGGAAAACGCCGTAGATGATTATTTGTTGTGCCTCGATCAAGTGCATAGTGAGGCCAGCTACGTGGTGGTGAACGTATCTTCTCCTAACACTGAAGGGTTAAGAAGCTTGCAACATGGCGATGCCTTGGCGCGCTTGCTGTCCACACTGCGTGAGCGCCAAACTTACCTTGACCAACAAAGTGGGCGCAGCGTGCCCTTAGTGATCAAAATTGCTCCCGATAACGATGAGGAAGCTTTTTATGCTATGGCCAATGCCTTTGTGGAGCATGGAATGGATGGCGTAATTGTGAGCAATACCACGCTAGACCGTGAAGGAGTTGCGCACTTACCCCATGGGCAAGAAGCGGGCGGTTTAAGCGGTGCGCCGGTAAAGAAAAAATCAGACCAAGCTTTAAAAGCAATGGTGGACGCCTTAGGTGGCAAAGTGCCTGTTGTTGGTGTGGGAGGCATTATGAGCGCCGAGGATGCCCTCGATAAAAAAGCGTTAGGAGCGGAGTTGGTGCAGATTTATACAGGGCTAATCTATCAAGGTCCTAAGCTGATAAACGATATTGCTAAGGCTTGGTAGGGCAAGCAGCCCTCGCAGGGTGAGGCAAGGGCTGTAAAAATCGGGCGATAACCCTAATAGTAAAGGTGCCTCGGGTAATGAGGCTAAACTCATAATGTAGCGTTTATACTTTTAAGTGCTGCACACTGGCGACACCAGTGTAACCATGGATATGATGTATGCGCCCTTCGCGCCAACCATTAATCCAACTTGAACGAACTGTGGTTTCATCAAAAGGACAGATGTCGCGTGATCTGCCACTAAGGCCAGCTTGGTAACCGCGGCTAAAAGCCCGTTCAACACGATTTCGTTTTTGTCTTTTCATAGGTTGTTTCCTCTTGTTTTGCTTGTCAGCGAATGCAAGTGAAACTACAGTTCGGGTGCTCGCTGAAGCACCCGAGCAACTAATAGTATTGCCACAGAAGAGAGCTAGAGTCGAGAGCAAAATTACGCCTCTGTGGTTCACTACTAAAATCGCTCTAGCAAGGGCGCATAAGTGATTGATACCTTTGGCTTCTAAGAATTGTAACTAATAGTGAGTTTTGTATGAGATTTGTGATCACCTGTATGCCAGGGCTTAGCGTTTTTCTGGCCGAGGAGCTGACTTATTTAGGTCTCAAGGCAGAACCGCTTGGGACCGCAGCAGTCAGCCTGCAGGGAGAAGCGCAAGCGGCGCTAAAGGTGTGCTTGTGGTCGCGAGTGGCGGAGCGTGTTTTGTTGCCTTTGGCTGAGGTAAAAGGGGAGCCTTTTGATGCGTTGTCCTCGTTGCTGGCCACAGTGGATTGGCAGTATTGGGGTGCTAGCCAGCGGCCCATTCATTGGGCTGTGGAGCATGGACAAGGAGTTAAGGGTGATTACCGCATTAGCCGCCAGCGTTTAATCAATTTGCAGCCGAGTGATATGGGTATTCAGCGCGAACCGGAGGGGGCCTTGTGTTTGCGCGCGGTACTGAATACGGATGGTGCTAGCCTATATGTGGATCTTAGCGGCGATACCTTGCAACGCCGTGGCTACCGTTTGTCGGGCGGGCAAGCGCCGCTGCGCGAAACCTTGGCCGCGGGCATGTTGTGGGCATTGGCATGGCCTCAACATTGCCAGCAAACCCCAGTGCTGGTGGATCCTTTTTGTGGCAGTGGCACCTTGTTGATTGAGGCCGCGGCCATGGCTCTGCGCCATGCCCCTGGGCTATTGCGCGAACATCACGGATTTGAAGCTTGGCCAGAGGTCACCACGGAGCAGTGGCAAGCGTTAAAAGATGAGGCGCTTGCCCAGCAAGTTGCACCCAGTGAGGAGTGGTTTATTCGCGGTTTCGATAGCGACGGTCGGGCAATACAAGCAGCCAAGGAAAATGCACAGCGTGCGGGTCTGGCCCATGCGATTGAGTTTGAACGTCGCGAGTTGGCAGCACTCACCGCCGAGCACTTTGCGCCGATAACGGGCTTTGTGGCAACCAACCCTCCTTGGGGCGAGCGGTTGGAAGAACAGAATCAAGCCGCTTGGTTATTCTCTGCTCTAGGGCACACGCTAGGACGATTTGCGCGCCAGTGGCTGGCACTGCTTGTGGCCAGCAAAGCCGAAGTGCTGGATAAATCAGGCATGGAATTGCTTGACCATTGGCGTGTTAAAAATGGCCCTTTTCAAGTGTATATTCGCCGTTTGCAGCCACAGGCAATTGCTGTGCCGCTGCCATTATTGGTGGAGGGAGAGTTTGCCTTTGAGCTTCCTGAACAAGCATTGCCCTTGGCGAATCGCCTGCGCAAAAATAGCCGACAGTTAAAACGATGGATTGAACGTGAAGGCATTCATGCGTATCGACTTTATGATAAAGACTTGCCCGAGTTTAATTTTGCCGTGGATATTTATGGCGAAAATGTATTGGTATATGAGTATGCACCGCCCAAGTCCGTGGACGATAAGGTCGCCGCTGAACGACGTCAGTGGGCCTTAATGGCCGTGAGAGCCGCCTTAGGAGTGCATCGCGAGCAGGTGTTTGTGCGTACTCGCGAGCAGCAAAAAGGCCGCAGCCAGTACGAAAAAGTGGGCGCTAAGGGGGAGTACAAGTTTGTTTATGAGGGCCGCGCCCGCGTTTTAGTGAACCTTGAAGAATACCTTGATACGGGGCTGTTTTTGGACCACAGGCCCCTACGTGTGTTTTTCTCTGAAGGCATAGTGCGTAATAAACGTTTTTTAAATTTATTTGGTTATACCGGTGTGGCCACCTTGCACGCAGCACTTGGCGGCGCGCGCCGTTCCATCACTGTGGATGCTTCACAAAAGTACCTTGATTGGGCAGCGAATAACCTTGCGGCCAATGGTGTGGCACTTGCGCCGCATCAAATGGTGCGTGCTGATGCCATGCAGTGGCTAGCTGAATGCAAGGACACATTTGACGTTATATTTTGCGATCCGCCCACTTTTTCTAACAGCAAGGATAGGCAGGACTTTGTGGTGCAACGAGATCACGTGACTTTGATCCGTCGCGCCATGAAGTGCTTAGCTCAAGAGGGCACCTTGTATTTCTCCTGTAACTTCCGCCGTTTCGTGTTGGATGAAACCTTAGCTCGAGATTATGAAGTGAAAGATATTACCACTTGGAGTATTCCGCCCGATTTTTCGCGTAACCAGCGCATTCATTATTGCTTTGCCATTCGTCATCGATCCTAAGGAGAGATAATGTCGCAACAAATTGTGCTTTACACCACTTTAGGTTGCCATTTATGTGAGCTCGCTGAAACCTTGGTGCGGCAAGTCATGCCCATGGGGTGGGAGCTGGTGCATGTGGATGTGGCCGAAGAGGATGCCTTGCTAGAGAAATACGGTGAGCGCATCCCAGTTATCGTAATAAACGGCCAAGAGCTTGCTTGGCCGTTTGGATTGCTTGAGCTGCAAGCTGCCATATATGCAGGTTAGCATGTAGGCAGGCTAAATAGTTTACGGCTGTTGTGTAATAGCTGTTTAAACACCTGCTCTTCAGGTTCTGGGCGCAGTAACGCCACTTGCTTGGCTACCCAGGGCACGAAGCAAGGCTCGTTGCGGTGCTTAACAGTGGGCTTAACTGGCAGGTTTCTGGGGATTAAATAAGGCGCATCGGTTTCTACTAATAAACGCTCTAAAGGAATATGAGGAATCAATTCTTGCAAGGGTTTGCCGCGTCTTTCATCGCAGACCCAACCGCTAATACCTATATAGCAATCCAAATCTAAATAAGCGAAAAGGGCCTGTTTGCTGCCTGTAAAGCAATGCACCACGGCGCCCTTAAGCCCGTCGCGGGCGGCTTTGAGCATGGGGGAGAAACGCGCAAAAGCATCTCGCTCGTGCAAATAAACGGGTTTTTTTATGTTATCCACAGCGAGCTCTAGCTGCGCTTCAAATGCTGCTTCTTGCTTGGTGCGGGGCGAAAAATCACGAAAAAAATCCAAGCCCATCTCACCACAGGCCACCACCTTAGGGTGTTTGGCTAGCTGAATAAGCTCTTGATTGAGGCCTGGATGGTATTCATTGCTGTCATGGGGGTGAATGCCCACAGTGGCAAAAATATCATCTTCTGCGGCACACAACGCCACAGCTTGGTGGCTAGATGCCATAGAACTGCCAATGATAATTTGCTGACTCACCCGCGCTTCACGTGCTCTTGCTAATACCGCGTCGCGGTCCTGAGCAAATTGCTCATCCGTAAGGTTGACCCCAATATCAACAAACATAGCGACCCTTAGCCATGATCCCGAATTAAGCCCACAAAGGTACCTTCAATCACCAAGTCTGCAGCGGGCACAATAATAGGCTGAAACTCATCATTGGCAGGCAGTAAAGCCGCTTTATCTTTCATTAGCTTGAGCGTTTTTACTGTCACCTCATCACCAATACGCGCCACAACAATGTCGCCGGAATTGGCCACTTGGGTACGGCGCACCGCAATTAAATCGCCATCTAAAATGCCGAGGTCACGCATACTTTCACCGCGGACTCGAAGCAAATAAGTGGGGCGGCGCTTAAACATGCCTTCGGGCACCGGCACAGAGCGTTCTACATTTTCCACGGCTTCAATGGGTGAACCCGCGGCCACCTGGCCAATGACAGGCAGTTCGTAGCTGTCCTCGGCGTTATCAACCAACACCTGAATACCCCGGGAACGATCTGAGTGTAGATTGATATAACCCTTTCTCTCGAGGGCGCGCAGATGATCGGAGGCGGCGTTTTTGGAGCGGTAACCCATTCGCAGTGCAATTTCAGCACGTGTGGGGGCCATGCCATTTTCAGCTTGGAACTCACAAATAAAGTCAAGAATTTGTTGTTGGCGAAATGTCAGATGTTCACGCATTGTGTTGTCCTCTTATGGCGTATTGCACTGAGTGTTTCGCAGTCTAGCACAGGATACTGTTATAATGAACAGTGTTTTTATGGTCAGCCATATTGTTATCATTGAGCTTCATAAAGTGCCAAGGTAGCATGCGTGTTTTAACAATGATGTCGGGGGATACATGAGTCAACTAGATGGGGAAGCGATACAGCGTTTGTTTTCAGGAGTGTCGTTTTTTAATGAATTAAAGCGCCAAGACGAGGCTCAATGGCAATTACTCATCGAACATTGTCAAGTACTGGAGCTAGCGCCTGGGGAAGTGCTAATCCAGCGAGATGAGCGTGATCCACATCTTTATTTTTTATTGCGCGGCCAGTTAGCGGTGTACGCTGACAATATCAAGTCTGGCGATATTTTGAATTATATTAGCCCTGGGGAAGTGTTCGGTGCTCTGGCTATGCTTAGAGACAACAAGCGCAGCGCCTGTATTGTGGTGGACGAAGCTAGTAAGGGTGCCATTGTTGCTAAGTTAAGTGGAGCCGAGTTTCAAGATCTGCATAATTTTAATCACTTTACTTTGGCCACCAAAATCTCATTTTATCGTATGTTGGTGCACAATATTCGCTGGACACTGGAAGTGATTCGCATGCAGGATCCGCATCACCCAGCGGTGGTGGGCCTGCGTAAAGTACCCATTTTTAGTGGTGAAAAAGGCACAGTGGCAGAGCTTGAGGCGCTCAACACTCAGGCACATGCGCTAGCGGATTTGTTGTATCAGTGGAATCAAATGTTCCAGCCTTCAACCATACAACTCACTTAGTCCTTAATTTTTACCGCGAGCACATCACACTGACAGCCAGGCAGCATGCCTCTTGCCGTGCTGCCGAGCAAAATACCCCAGCCACCGCGCATATGGCTGCCCATGACAATAACGTCTGCCTCTAGCTCGGCGGCTTTTTCGTGCACGGTTTTCTCAATGGAACCCAGTTCCACATAAATTTGGTCTTCGGGAATAGGAAACCCCGAAGTCAGCGAGCAAATACTTTCTCGGGCCTGGTTAATAAGGTTTTGCTGCAGCTCGGTGACATCCATGGGCATATCGGCGCCGTAGGCCAACGCCAAGGGTTCTATCACATGAATAACGTGCAATCGTTGGGCCTCTTTGTCAGCTAGCTGCATGGCTCTTTGCAGTACCTTGGTCGAGCTGGCGCTACCATCAATAGAAACGAGCAGGGTTTGGTATGGGTTCATGCGGGTGCTCCTGTGTTTGTGCTTGTCGTTTGGTTTAGCACATTAAAAACAAGAATGCCATGATTTGCTTTTTGTCTTTGAGAGCCTATTCAAAGGGAGTATTGATATGTATAAATTTTGCACTAATACAATCTAGTACTTGACCTTTGCCCCCTTTACTTGCCTAAATAGGCCGCCTTTGCGTAGTGTGATATAAGCATTTTGCCCGTGAGGCACCCATTTTTTCGGAATTTGAGAATCAAAACTGATGGCCAAATCGTTAGTCATTGTGGAATCCCCCGCCAAAGCGAGAACCATTAATCGCTATTTGGGAGATGAGTTTATTGTGAAGTCCAGTGTTGGGCATGTGCGCGATTTGCCCGTAGGCGGCAGTAGTCGTAGCACGCCTGCACAAAGAGCTAAAGAAGCGGCGTACACGCGTTCCTTGCCGCCAGAAGAACGGGCCGAACATCGCAAACGCAAAGCGAAGGAGCAACTTATTCGCCGCATGGGGGTTGATCCTGAAAACGGTTGGGAGGCCCAGTATGAGATTCTGCCTGGCAAAGAAAAAGTCATCGATGAGCTCAAACGGCTAGCCACTAAGGCCGATAAAATTTACCTCGCCACTGACTTGGATAGAGAAGGAGAGGCCATTGCGTGGCACCTCAAAGAAGTCATTGGCGGCGATGAAGACCGCTATGCCCGCGTGGTATTTAATGAGATTACGCAAAAGGCAATTCAAGAAGCATTCGAAAAGCCAACTCAATTAGATATTAACCAAGTAGAAGCTCAGCAAGCGCGTCGTTTTTTAGACCGCGTGGTGGGCTTTATGTTGTCGCCATTGCTATGGAGTAAAATTGCTCGCGGATTATCTGCAGGGCGTGTGCAATCTGTGGCGGTGGAACTGGTGGTGGAGCGTGAGCGTGAGATTCGCGCTTTCGTTCCCGAAGAGTTTTGGGAGTTGCATGCGGACACTAACGCTCCACAGGGTGAAGCCGTACGCTTGCAGGTGGATAAACACAACGGCGAGAAATACCGCCCCAATAACGAAGCGGATGCCACCCGACACAAGGAAGCCCTTGCCAGCGCGGGCGTGTTGACGATTACTGACCGGCAAGATAAGCCCACCCAGTCGCGACCGAGTGCACCTTTTATTACTTCCACCCTGCAGCAAGCGGCTAGCACGCGTTTAGGTTTTTCGGTGAAGAAAACCATGATGCTGGCCCAGCGTTTGTACGAAGCAGGGCACATTACCTATATGCGTACAGATTCCACCAATTTAAGTGCGGATGCTATTACTGCTTGCCGCAAGTGGATTAACGCTGAGCTGGGCGAGCAATACTTGCCAGAAAAGCCCATTTATTATTCTAGCCGCGAAGGAGCCCAAGAGGCCCACGAAGCTATTCGGCCTTCGCAGGTGAGTATAACGCCGGAAATGTTGAGCGATATGGAGCGCGATGCGCAGCGCCTGTATGAGCTAATTCGCCGTCAGTTTATTGCGTGCCAAATGCCTCCGGCCCGTTACCTCAGCAGCACCATTATAGCGATGGGCAATGACTACGAGCTTAGAGCCCGTGGCCGCATTATGAAGTTTGATGGTTGGACCAGAATTCTGCCGCCCATGGGCCGCAAGGGGCAGGTGGATATGGTGCTGCCCGACCTGCAAAAAGGCGACAAGCTCACCATTAAGGAGCTTGATAGCACACAGCACTTTACCAAGCCGCCCGCACGTTACACTGAAGCTAGCTTGGTGAAAGAGCTAGAGAAAAAGGGTATCGGCCGCCCCTCAACCTATGCGTCGATTATTTCCACCATTCAAGACCGAGGTTATGTGCGCTTAGAAAATCGTCGCTTTTATGCTGAAAAAATGGGCGATATTGTTACCGATCGATTGGTGGAGTGCTTCCCCAATTTAATGGATTACGATTTCACCGCTCGCATGGAGGAAACCCTCGATAAAATTGCCAATGGCGAAATACATTGGCGTGATGTGCTTGATGAATTTTATGAGAACTTCCAACAGCGGCTAGTGGCTGCGCAAGGCGAGGGTGATGGCAAGCAAGCAGAAGGCGGTATGCGCGCCAACTTGCCCACCGAAACCGATATTAAATGCCCCACCTGTTCTCGTACCATGCAAATTCGCACGGGCTCAACGGGGGTGTTTTTGGGTTGTTCCGGTTATGGTTTGCCGCCTAAAGAGCGCTGCACCACCACCATGAACCTGTTGCCAGGGGATGAAGCGGTAAAAGCTGACGACGATGACGAGGCCGAAGCTTTACAACATCGCTTGAAGCGCCGCTGCCCTAAGTGCGGCACTGCTATGGATAACTACTTGCTTGACGAAACACGCAAGCTTCACATTTGTGGTAACAACCCTGATTGCTCTGGTTTTGAGGTGGAAAAGGGCGAGTTTCGTATTAAGGGCTACGACGGCCCCACCTTAGAGTGCGATAAGTGTGGTAGCGATATGCAGCTGCTCACAGGCCGCTTTGGTAAATATTTTAAGTGCACCAATGAAGAGTGCACCAATACTCGTAAATTGCTGCGCAATGGCGAGCCTGCGCCGCCCAAAGCTGACCCGATTCCCATGCCGCATTTGCGCTGTGAAAAAGTAGATGATTACTACTTGTTGCGTGATGGTGCAGCGGGCTTGTTTTTAGCGGCTAGCCAGTTTCCACGCAATCGTGAAACTCGCGCCCCGCTAATCGAAGAAATCTTAACGGTAAAAGACCAACTCGACCCGAAGCACAAATATTTGGCTGAAGCCCCAGTAACGGATGACAAGGGTAACAAAACCGTATTGCGGTTCCGTCGCAAAACCAAAGAACAGTACGTTATGACCGAAAAAGATGGCAAAGCCACCGGTTGGACGGCTGAGTATCGCGATGGCAAGTGGGAGCAGGCCACCAAAGCGAAAGCACCTCGTAAGGCGCCTGCTAAGAAGAAAGCACCGGCAAAAAAAGCAGCTAAAAAAGAGTAGTACCGTGGACGATAAGCGTATGCGTGAGGCTTGGCGAGTGCAGCGAATTAACGCTGAGCTCGTCAACGGCATTGAAAAACTTGTGGATTTGGGCCCTTCGGTGACGCTTTATGGTAGCGCCCGTCTAGGTGAGCAATCGCAATATTACCAAGCCGCCATGGCGTTGGGCGAGAAGCTTTCGCAAGCGGGCATCAACGTGCTCACCGGCGGTGGTCCTGGCATTATGGAAGCGGGCAACCGTGGTGCTTATCAAAATGGCGCCCATTCCATTGGTCTGAATATTGCGTTGCCCATGGAGCAAGAAGCTAACGCAGCACAGGATATCAGCCTGCATTTCCGTTATTTCTTTTTGCGTAAATTGATGTTCGTGAAATACGCCGTGGGCTTTGTGATTTTCCCCGGCGGCTTTGGCACCTTGGATGAGTTGTTTGAAGCGCTAACGCTTATTCAAACAGAAAAAATCACCCCGTTCCCAGTGGTGCTTTATGGTAGCGAATATTGGCAAGGCTTAATCGATTGGTTGCGCAACACCATGCTCGCCGAAGGCTGTATCTCTGAATCCGATTTTGATTTATTCCACATCACCGACGATGTGGATGATGCGTTCCACGTGCTACGGTGCCGCTATTTAGAGCTAGTGCCAAGCCTCGCAGATAAGCAACGCGTTAAAGAAAACCTATAATCCTTCCTGTGTAGTTAGGCCGCGACGAACAGTGTCGCGCTTAACGACTATTCTGCTTCGCCATTATGATTGTTGAAGGGCAACCCATGGATACGTCATTTCGTTTTATTCATACCTCGGATTGGCACCTTGGCCAAAGCTTTATGGGGAAAGCCGTGAAGCAGAACATCAAGCGTTTGCCCAGTGGCTAGTGCAGCAAGTGCGTGAGCACGATATTGATGCGGTGATTGTTGCTGGGGATATTTTTGATACGGGGGCGCCGCCTAGCTATGCTCGCACCTTATACAACCGCATTGCTGAAACCCTATCGGCTGAAAATTGCCAATTAATTTTGCTGGCAGGGAACCACGATTCCGCTGCCGTATTGGCTGAAAACAAAAGCCTGTTGAAGCGCTTAAATGTGCATGTGATTCCCATGGTGGCGGAGGACCCTGAAGAGCTAGTGATTCCGCTACGCAACAAAGCCGGTGAAGTGGCGGCCTTGTTGTGCGCCTTACCTTTTATTCGCCCGAGGGATTTAGTGCGCTTGGGCGATGGTGTGGGGCACCAAGACATTCAAGCCGAATTGGTGCAGCAGATCCAGCAGTATTATCACGCTGTGTACCAAGCCGCCAAAGCAAAAAACACCGCAGTGCCTATTATTGGCACAGGGCATCTTACCACCTTTGGCGCCCAACTCAGCGAATCTGTACGTGAGATTTATGTGGGCACTTTGCAGCACTTTCCTGCAGATGCCTTTCCGCCCTTTGATTATTTGGCCCTCGGCCATATTCATCGAGCCCAAACTGTGGGCGGCTTAGAGCATTACCGCTATAGCGGCTCGCCCATTGCTCTGAGCTTTGATGAGTTGGGGCGCGAGAAACAAGTGTTGCAGGTGAGTTTTAACGCACACCATCAAGCTCAAATTACATCTATTCAAGTGCCAGTGTTCCAACCCATGCAAGTGCTCAGGGGCAACTTAGAAGCGATTAAAAAAAGCATTAACGCTTTGCCCGCCACTGGCAGGCCCGTGTGGGTAGAAGTGCAGGTGGAAGAGCAGGATTATTTGTCGGATTTGCATCAGCGCATTGAAGCCATGCTTGAGGATAAGCCCATTGAGGTGTTGCGTATTCGTCGCATGCACTTATCACCCACTCAAGGTGCGACACAACAAGCCCAAGAAACCTTGGAAGAATTACAGCACCAAGAGGTGTTTGAGCGCCGCTTGCGGGAGGCGGAAGTCCCATCCGAGCAGCAGGCGCAATTAACGGCACTTTATGAGCAAGTGGTGAGCGAGATGGAGGAGCAAGCATGAAAATCTTGTCCCTTAGATTTGAAAACCTTAATTCGCTTAAAGGCAAGCAATCTATCGATTTTACTCAGGCCCCTTTTGATGGCACGGGCTTATTTGCCATTACCGGTGCCACGGGTGCAGGTAAAACCACTATATTAGATGCCATTTGCTTGGCGCTATATCACCGCACACCGCGTTTAAGCGTGATTTCTCAAAACCACAATCCCATTATGACGCGCCACACGGCGAGCTGTTTCGCCGAGGTGACATTTGAAGTGCAAGGGCAAGAGTACACTGCCTCTTGGTCTCAACGCCGTGCGCATAACAAAACTACTGGAAACCTGCAGCCGCCAGAAGCTTACTTGCACCAAGGCGAAACCATTTTGGCCGACAAAGTGAGCAGCAAGCTACAGGAAATAGAGCGCATCACTGGGCTAGATTTTGAACGCTTTACCCGCTCCATGCTGTTGGCCCAAGGCGGGTTTGCCGCTTTTTTAGAAGCCAAAGAATCCGAGCGCGCTGAGTTACTTGAACGCATGACGGGCACGGATATTTATGCGCGGATTTCCCAAGCAGTGTTTGAGCGCCACCGCACAGAAATGAACCAGCTTGAGAACCAGCGGGCCTTGCTAGGTAATGTGGACCTGTTGGCAGATAGCGACCGCCAAGCCTATGAGCAAGAGCTAGCGGAACTGGCTCCGCGCATCGGCGCACTTACTGCCGAACGTGATAAAATCAGCCAAGGGATAGAGTGGCACAAGCAAGTGACCACAGCTGAAACGGAGTTGGATAACGCGCAGCAAGCTCTTGCGGAGGCTCGCCAAGCCCAAGCCGATGAGGCGCCCAATGCGCAAGCGCTGGCGCAACACCAAGCGGCAACAAGGCTCCTGCCTGTTTATCAGCAATACACAGATACCAGCAACGCCCTTGCCACACTTAAGCAAGAGCAGAACCAGTTGCAGGAATTAGCGCAGCACCAAAGGGAACAGCATCAACAGTTGCAATGGCAATTGCTCAGCATTGCCCAACAAGGCACGGCGCAAGCGCTTGCAACATGTGAGCAACAGCAAGCAAAAATCAATGAAATTCAACAGCATATTGAAGCGCAAAGTGCATTTGCTGATTATGGCCAGCACCTTGCAAACTGGCGCGAGCAGGCAGCTGAAATATCTCGCTTGGGGGCCACTGCGCAACAGCAGGCAGATAAACTTCAAGAACAGCAAACCCAAAATACTGAGCAGGTTAAAAAAGTACGCGAGCTAGAGGCGCAACTCGACGAAATCAAAGCAGAACTAACCGCTGCCGAAACCGCCATGGAAGCAGCTAATGCAGCGCACCAAACCTTGGTTCAACAGACGAACGCCAACGCTTTGCAAGCCGAGATAAATGCGTGGCAGCAGCGAGTGTTGCGTTTGCAGGCGGCCCAGGAGCAATGGCAGCGGCTGCATGCTGTGGAACAAGCTTTGCAAGCTAGCGCCGCAACCCAACAACAGCACCAAGCAGCGCTACAAGCCTTAAAGACTGAAAAAATAGCCGCCGAAGCCCATCGCCAACAATGCCAGCAACTATTCCAAGGCCAGCAAGAACGCTTGGAATTACAGCGCGATATTGTGGCTTTGCGCCAACAACGTGAACAGTTACAAACGGGGGTCCCTTGCCCGCTGTGTGGCGCCACTGAGCACCCAGGGGTGGATGAGCCTGACAACCAAGTGTTGACAGCATTGCAAGCAGAACTTGAAGCCTATGCTAAAAACGTGCGAGAGGCTGAAGACGCGCTGCGTGAATATGAACGCAGTATTATTGAGCTCAGTGCACAACAACAAGCAGCCCAAGAGCGTGATGCCGAGCAAAAAGAAGCGCTCGCACTCGGCCACTCTGCCTTACAGCAGACCCTAACGGAATTAGAACTTAGCACTGATAGCCTCGGCCTTGCACAATTTACCCAGTGGATTGAGGAGGCGAAAGCACAGAGTAGTGCCTGCGGAGCTAAGCAGCAGCAACTTTGGGCACTCGAAGAGCAGCTGCAACAAGCGGAACGCCATTATCGAGGTGTAAAAGAGCGCTTCAAAGATAAAGAGCGCGATGTTAAAAGCGCCCGTGAAGTACGCACCCGCGCTGCCGAGGCTGCCGCTGAGCGGCAACGCGAATTAAAAGACGTGGAAGTTAAGCAATACTTTGCCACTCAAACGTTAAAGAAAGCCTTTGCTGAGCAGGGGCTGGCGTGGCCGGAACAGCTGGGCTCTTGGTTAGAGCAAGAGACAGAAGCTTATGGTCAATGGCAAGCATTGCAGCAGCAAGTGCCCATCTTAGAAAACACCTTGCAGCAATATCATCAGCAGCAACAAACGTGGGCCAAGCGCTTGGAAAAAGAGCACCAAGCTTGGCAGCTTCTTGGCTTAGTAGAGCAACAGCCGATGGCATTAGCCCAAAATGCCGAGTCCCATTACGAGACAGCTACTGCAGAGCTCAACAGCCTACAACGTGAGCACAGCATTACCCAAGGCAGCTTAGATAGTTTGGCTCAGCACATTCAGCGAGCGGCAACGGCGGCCAGCCAAGCGCAAGCCGCATGGCAGCAAGCGCTAGCCGATAGTGCTTTTGCCGATGAAGTCGCCTTTAAGGCTGCTTTGCTAGATGAGGCCAATGCTCAAGCCTTAGAACAGCGTTTAGAAACTGTCAAAGTTGCGGTTCAACAAGCGCAATATCAACAAGAAAGCGCAGCCACCAAGCAGCAGCGCCTGCTGCAAGCACCCGTAACTCAAGTGCCGCAGGCACAGCTTGAAGAGCAACTAACGCAATTGAACACCGCTTACAATGGTCTGCATGAACGTCGCGGCCAACTCAACGCCCTGCTTGAAGCGGATGACCTGCGTCGCGAACAAGCGGTGCAATTGCGTGATAAAATCACCGAACTAGAAACACAAATGGAACTGTGGGAGCAGCTAAATCACCTAATTGGCTCTGCCAGTGGCGATAAATACCGCCGCTATGCGCAGGGGCTGACCCTCGATCATCTGATTTACAAAGCCAACGCACACTTAGAGCGCTTTCATGGGCGTTACCAACTTGCGCGCCAAACAGAAGCACAGCTGGGGCTTGAGGTGGTGGATACTTGGCAAGCGGATACGGTGCGCCACACTAACACTCTTTCAGGCGGTGAAAGCTTTTTGGTAAGTCTGGCGTTGGCACTAGCACTGTCTGAAATTGTGAGCCATAAGCATGCGTTGGGCTCGCTCTTTTTAGATGAAGGTTTTGGCACCTTAGATGCAGGCACGCTAGATATAGCCCTCAATGCCCTCGATAGCCTAGAAGCCCACGGCAAAATGATTGGCGTGATTAGCCATGTGGAAGCCATGAAGGAGCGTATCCCAGTACAAATCCAAGTACTAAAAGGCGTAGGAGTGGGGCATAGCCGTATTGTGTTAACGCCATAATGTTAAGGGGTAATAAGGCACAAACACCGCTGCCATCAGTTGACACTCCTTTGTTTTAAACGTACGTTTGAAACCTCTTCCCAAGGAGAGGCTATGACACAACACGACACCGCCACTAAGCTACTCGATGCAGCAGAAAAACTCTTTGCAGCCCAAGGTTTTGCCGAGACCACACTACGCACTATCACCAAACAAGCAGGGGTTAACCTGGCCGCGGTCAATTATCATTTTGGTTCGAAGGAAGCATTAATTCAGGCGGTTTTTCAGCGCTATCTGGATCCGTTTTCCGAAGCATTAACACGTCAGCTGAACCAACTAGGCGAGCATGAGGAAAAAGTGGCCTTGGAATGGCTGCTAGGCGTGCTAGTGGCTTTAGCAGTGGGAAATAGCAGTAAAGAACAGCAGAAAGCCTTGTTGTTTTTTCGTTTGGCAGGACTGGCCTACACTCAATCCCAAGACCATTTGCGCAGCTTTATCCAAGAACGATATGCGCCCTTATTTAAACGTTTCCTCACCTTGTTGTGTAACGCCTTGCCCGAGGTGCCAGCCACTGAGCTTTTTTTACGCTCGCACTTTGCTTTAGGGTCAGTGATTTTTACCTTGCAAGGTTTTGGCTCCATGCAACAAATTAGTGAACAGGATTTTGGCCAGCCCCTAGGCCTTACCCAAGTGATAGAAAGATTGCTGCCTTTTGTGGTGGCTGGTTTTCGCGCCCCTTATGCGGCATCCTAGCAGCCATGCATATTCACATTTCCATTAGCCAGCAAACGCTTACCTTCACGGACACACGCGGCCAGCATCACTGCTTTTCGGTGTCCACAGCAAAAAACGGCCCCAATCAGCAAGAGGGCAGTGGTGGTACACCTTTGGGCAAGCACAGGGTGCGCGCTAAAATCGGCGCTGATGCTCCGTTAAATGCTGTGTTTGTGGGGCGGCGCTTTACGGGGGAGATTTACACCCCAGAGCTTGGCGCACAGCATCCCAAGCGAGATTGGATTTTAACCCGTATTTTGTGGTTGGCAGGTGGTGAACCAGGCTTTAATCAAGGCGGCAATGTGGATACCATGCGCCGCTATATTTATATTCATGGTACCCCCGATAGTGAGCCCATGGGCGTGCCTTTATCCCATGGTTGTATCCGCATGCGGAACACCGAACTGATGTGGCTGTTTGAGCAGGTTGCGCCTTATTGCCCCGTTATCATTGAGTTATAACCCTTTTGTGAGGCTAAGATGTCAGCAATTTCTCCTGTTGTAATGATGGACGTGGGTGGCACCCATTTAACCGAAGAAGACAAAGCGCTGCTGCGCCACCCAGCCGTGGGCGGCTTGATTTTATTTACCCGTAACTACGAAGACCCACAGCAGCTACGCCAGCTAGTACAAAGCATTCGTGCTGAGCGTCCTGAAATATTAATCGCTGTGGACCAAGAGGGCGGGCGTGTGCAGCGCTTTCGTGAAGGCTTTGTGGAACTCCCCCCGATGGGTGCCATTGGCAAACATTTTGAAAAAGCGCCTTCTCAAGCCCTTAGTGGCGCCACCTTGGTGGGGCAGCTGATGGCGGCTGAGCTAGTGGATATGGGCATTGATATTAGTTTTGCCCCTGTGCTTGATGTGGACGATGGCTCAAGTACCATTATTGGCGATCGTAGTTTTGGTAAAGACCCACAAGTGGTGGCCCAACTCGCCGAGGCCTTTATAGACGGCATGCAACTTGCTGGTATGGCAGCCACGGGCAAACACTTCCCAGGGCATGGCTCCGTGGTGGCGGACTCTCATTTGGAACTACCTGTGGACCCACGCCCTTTAGCGGATATCAAAGCCCACGATATGGTGCCTTTTACTGCCTTGGTGAATCAGCTGCAAGGCATTATGCCAGCACATATTGTGTACCCACAGGTGGATTCTCAACCCGCGGGCTTTTCAAAAACGTGGCTACAAACGATATTGCGCCAAGAAGTAGGTTTTCAGGGCGTTATTTTTAGCGATGATTTAGGTATGGCGGGGGCTGCACAAGCGGGCAACTTCGCCCAACGGGCAGAAGCAGCATTGAACGCAGGGTGCGATATGGTGCTAGCTTGCAATGAGCGCGCAGGCCAAATTGAAGTAATTGAATGGCTAGAGAAACACCCCATAGCACCCACCCAAAGTGTGAGTGTGTTGCGTGCTCGCCAGCAGGCGGTTGCCATGTCTCAGCAAAGACGCTTCCAAGCACTGTCTTATTTAGAAAATATCCGCGCTTATTGGAGCTAGCATGCTAGCTACCTTGGTGTTAACGGTGGCAGTATTCAGTGTCGTGATGGCATTGTTTGTGCTCACACCGGTTTTCTTTCGGCGCAATATCACCACAGGTAGCCCTTTTGATGTGTATTTTGAGCAGCAATGCATTGTGTATGTGCAGCAGTGCTGGCAAACACTCATTAAGCAGCAAGATGACTTCTTATCCCAGCGCCGCCAAGTCGAGTATTTGGTGGCGTTAATTTTTTTATGCAGCTTGGTCGTTATGCTAGCGGTGGAGCGCGATCCCGACGTGGAATTTAAAAAGTGGTTTCAAAGTTGGTTGGCGGCAGAAGGCGGGGCGCGGGTACAAGCTTATATTTTATTGGTGGCCTGGCAGCTCGCCACTGAAAAGCAGCCCCAGCTGCGCGAACGCACACTAGTGGAATTATTAAAACGATGGCAGTAACTACAGAAGTGTTCGATGTGGTGGTGCTTGGCGCCGGTGCCGCAGGTTTAATGTGTGCGGCCACGGCGGGTTACAGTAGCAGGCGGGTGTTGGTGTTGGAGAAATCCAATAAGCCCGGTAAAAAAATTCTAATGTCGGGGGGCGGGCGCTGTAACTTTACTCACCTCCATACGCAGCAAAATCACTATATTTCAGCCAATCCCGCTTTTTGTATTTCAGCGCTGAAGCGTTACACCCCACAGGATTTTTTAGAGCTTGCCGAGCGCCATGGCGTTGAGTGGACAGAAAAAACACCTGGCCAGCTATTTTGCGTGGATTCCAGCCGTCCCATATTGGACTTGTTGCTCACCGAATGTGAGTGGGCGGGGGTAGAGCTGCGCACTAAGCAGGAGGTAAGCGCCGTTAACAAGCAAGCCAACGGTTTTGCTTTAACCGTGAACGGCAAATCCATTATGGCGGAATCCTTAGTGGTGGCCACAGGCGGTTTATCCATCCCCACCTTGGGTGGCAGCCCTTTTGGTTATCAGCTGGCGGAGCAATTTGGCCATACAGTTTTGCCCACCCGTGCGGGTTTGGTGCCTGTTACCTTGCAGCCTGAGTTGCGCGATTCTTTAGCTGCCCTTGCGGGCGTGAGCGCCAACGTGTTGGTGAAAACTGAGCAGCACGCCTTTAATGAGCCTTTGTTGATTACCCACAGGGGGTTAAGCGGCCCAGGCATACTGCAAATTTCAAGTTATTGGCAGCCAGGCGAAACCCTATGGGTTGATTGGAGCCAAGATCAATACGCCCAGTGGCGCGAGGCATTGCATCAACAAAAACGCCAGCAGCCTCACAGCCATTGGCTTGTTTTTTTGCAGCAGCATTTAAGCAAGCGTTTGGCGCAGTGGCTGCTGGCGTTCCATCAATGGCAAGAACCCTTGCAGCACTATTCATTTGAAAAGCTCGATCAGCAGCTTAGCCTTCTCTGCCACTGGCCAGTGAAACCCAACGGCACCGAAGGTTACCGCACTGCGGAAGTTACTCTTGGAGGTGTGGATACACGCCAAGTGTCTTCTCGCGATTTTGAGAGCGAATTAGTGCCAGGGCTTTATTTTATTGGTGAAGTGCTAGATGTGACGGGCCATTTGGGCGGCCATAACTTTCAGTGGGCCTGGTCTTCAGGATTTTGTGCGGGGCAGAAGGTGTAGTAACAAATGGTGTGGCGGCAGCGCTTAGACTGCCGCGCACGCATCAGCCTAAGCTCATGTATTGAGCAAAACCAGCGCCAAAACCCAAAAACATTACCACTAGCATTAATAGCAGCTGCAACAGCAGCACAATGCCAGTAATGGTAAACCAGGTGGCGATTTTCTTTTGTGCGTACAGAAATCGTTCTGTATCTCCTGCGAGGTAAGCTTGCTCAAGAGCACCCGTGCTTTGCCATAATAATACGCCTAGCCAAATAGGCAGCCACGCCACAATCAACCCTACAATACTAATGGCCATTAAAACGCCATAAATTAAAGCGACCACAGCTAAAAGCTTGATCCAGCCACGCGCACCATAAAGCGGCGAGCTAACAGACTTGATGAGTTCGTTGTTCATCGATGTTTTTCCTTATTTTTATTAATCAAAACCGTAGTATAAGCCCATTAGCCTAGTGGGTTCGAGCAGATTTTAGCGCGAGTTATACAGCATGTATGCCTGCTAAGAAAAAGGAAGCTGAAATCAGGGGTCGTGATAGGTAGTCGTTAACTTTTTCAGGTGAACGCCTGTAAAGACTGCCGTAAACGCCGCATTGGCATAGAAGTCAAAGCCGCTGCTACAGTCGTGGGCAAAGACTTCAACGGTCTACGCCACCTATGCGACACCACCCCGCAACAATTCAAGCGCGGCATTTTGCTTTATACAGGTGAATAAACGGTGCAGTTTGATGAGCAGCTTGTGGCGTTACCGTGATGGAGGGGTAATGTATATTGGAGCGATGGCTGTTAGGCAAATAGCTGCCCCTTGCCAAAGAGAGAAAACACACACCAAAACCAAAAAGGCACCTAGTTTGTGGTGCCTTCCTTTTTCTTGGACGTCAGTGTCTAGCAAAGTGTCTAATAAAATTCAGGCATAAAAAAAGCTCTTAAGATTCAATATCTTAAGAACTTATTTGGCGGAGGAGGT
>DAHVSB010000023.1 GCA_027324795.1 Alcanivoracaceae bacterium | reverse complement strand
TTGATGAAGAGGGGCGGCTACTGCCTAGCTTCCGGACGCGCCAACTGTTTGACTATTTTTTAAGTGCCCAAGGCGAAGAGCCGTTAGCCACGATTTTGGCAAGAATCACAGCTTATATTTACCAACAGTTGCCCATAGAAGCGGCTCAAGCAGCGGAAGCCTTATTGCATAACTACATTGAATATCTCGCCGCGGCGGATAGTTATGAAAGCGTAAAGCCGAATATGCAGCAACTGGATTTTGCCCAGCTCAGTGATTTTAAGCAGGAGCTAAAAACACTTCGTGCGGGTTATTTTGATGCAGCCACCCAAGATGCGTTTTTTGGCGAAGAAGATGCATATGATGAATACACGTTTGCGCGCTTAGAGGTGCTTAACAACGAGGCATTGAGTGCCACGCAAAAAGCAGAGAGAATCGCAGAACTCACCGCGCAAATGCCGGCTGCTTTTCAGGCGGAAAGAAGTGAGTTAGAGCAGTTCTCCACCCTGCGCACCCTCACAGATAAATTGCAGCAAACCAATGGCAGCGTGGAAGAGCTTTATGTTTTGCGTTCAGAGCTGGTGGGTGAAGAAGGAGCCAAACGGCTAGCTCAATTAGACGAGCAGCGCGCCCAGTGGCAACAGCGTGTTGATGCTTGGCTCGCAGAAAGGCAGCGGGTGCTTAGTAACGGCAACCTGAGTGACGTTGATAAAGCAGAACAAATAGATGCATTGCGCGCTCAGCACTTTAACGAACAGGAAACCTTGCGCATTAAGTTTATCGAGAAACAATAAAAAGCGCGTGCAAGACGCGCTTAACCTGGGGAGGTTTAAAACGGTTGTGAATTAAGAGCAACCGCCACAGCAAAAATCTTCGCCATGTTTGCCCTTAGATTCTTTCTTGGTGTCTTTTTCAGGCTGAGCTTGTGCAGGCGCTGCTTGCTTATCTTCCTTTTGGAAAGCCTTTTTGATGGTGGAGAAAATAGACATTTTTCTTACCCTTGTTTTGTTCTAGGAGGAGACGAAGCTTGATACTAGAAAGCTGCAAGTGGACTGTAAAGGCGGTTCTTGATTAGGATCAAGAGAGCTGGAATCGACAAGGGTTGCTTTATCGCTGAGTAGGCATCCACTAGGGCGATAACACAAGGTTAATGTGCGCTGTATGATAACCGATAGTGCAACAACGAAGCGAGGGTAACATGAACAGCACACACCAAGTTCAAGATGTGATTGTGGTGGGGACCGGTTTTGCAGGCCTATGCATGGGTATAGCTCTGAAACAAATGGGCACCGAGCAATTTTTGCTGTTGGAGCGAGCCAACGAAGTGGGCGGCACTTGGCGCGATAACGAATACCCTGGCGCGGCGTGTGATGTGCCTTCGCACTTGTACTCTCTGTCATTTTTTCCCAAAGCAGACTGGTCACGTAAATATCCCACTCAGCCAGAGCTTTACGCCTACTTAAAAGGCATTGCCACTGAGCACCAGCTTTATCCTCATATTCGTTTTAACGAAAACTTGATTAGCGCCACTTATCTAGAGGGGCAAAAGCTTTGGCAGGTGACCACTACTCAAGGTAAATACCTCGCCCGCTCATTAATTATGGGCACAGGCGGTTTGGCTGAACCAAAATTACCAGAGATTCCAGGAGTGGAAAGCTTTGAAGGCAAAACCTTCCACTCTGCGCGGTGGGACCATAGCTATGACCTAGCCGGTAAGCGTGTGGCTGTAATTGGCTCTGGTGCCTCGGCGATTCAAATCGTGCCTGAGTTAGTAAAGCAAGCAGGGGAAGTAACGGTATTTCAGCGTACTCCTAATTGGATTATCCCGCGCCTAGACAGACCTTACACAAGGCTTGAAAAAGCGCTGTTTAAATATGTACCAGGCGCTCGGCGCCTGCACCGCACCCGTATATATTGGGGCCACGAAGCAAGAGTTATGGGTATGGTGATTCACCCAGCTTTAATGCAGGCCTTCCAAAAAATAGCGGAATTTCATATTAAACGCCAAGTTAAAGACCAAGTGCTACGCCAACAAGTCACGCCCGATTATTTAATCGGTTGCCGTCGAATTTTGATTTCTAATAATTGGTATCCTGCTTTACAAGCCAATAACTGCCGCTTAAACACCGATGGAATCCGTGCTATTACTGCCACTGGCATTGTTACCGCAGCAGGGGAAACCGTGGACGTGGATGCAATGGTGTTTGCCACGGGCTTTTATGCCACTGAAAATCCCATTGCTCATTGCGTAACAGGACCCAACAATACCTTGGCTGAAGCATGGCAAGACGGTGAAGAGGCCTATCTTGGCACCACCATTGCGGGTTTCCCTAATCTTTATATGATTATTGGCCCCAATACGGGGTTAGGGCACACCTCAATGATTTTTATGATTGAGCAGCAAGTTAAACTCATCAAAAAATTGCTTGCCCATAAAGCTGAACACAATGCCGCGACCTTGGCGGTAAAACCCAGCGTGCAGCAAGCCTTTAACCGCAAACTACAGAGCCGTTTACAACGTTCTGTGTGGGCCACAGGTTGTGATAGTTGGTACAAACATCGCAATGGTAAAATTACCGCATTGTGGCCAGGGTTCACTTTTGAGTTTTGGTGGCGAACTCAGCAATTTAACGCACAAGACTACGAACTCAATAGTTATTAACGGAGATACTCATTGGAAGTGCCTTATCAGGAAATCCCCGCGCAAACACTGCGGGCGTTGATTGAAGAGTTTGTGAGCCGCGATGGCACCGATTATGGCCGCGTAGAGCTAAGCCTAGAAGAAAAGGTTGCCCAAGTGCAACATTTATTAGCGTGCAACAAAGCGGTGATTTGGTTCGATAAAGCCACAGAAACCATTTCCATTTTTCACCGCGATGATATGGCGCGCATGAATGAATACTAGACAGGGTGGGGCATGAATACGTTAGGTAGAAACGTGGGTGGGGTGGCGCAATTAGTCACTCGTTTTGGTAATGAAATCGTGGATGTGGTGCAAGATATTCATGGTGCCGTTGCCAACCCTTTTAATGTGCGTGGCGCTGAATATGTGCCTGCGCCCATGGTGTATCAAGCGATTCGTTATGGGTTTCGCCAGCTGGGCAATGTTGCAGCGTTAGCTAATATTTTGCGAGACCCCAGCAAAGACAGAGCCGAAAGCTTAAGTCTGCAAAGTGTGCTCAACGGTATTTTTGGGCAGTTATATGTGGAGCAGGAAAGCAGTTATGCCATCCCTATGCGCTTAACCCCCAATGAGTTTAAAGCCGATACCAAGGTGTTGATTGTATTTGTGCATGGCCTTTGTTTAAACGATTCCTGTTGGAACACACCCGCGGTAAATGCTTTTACCCATTGGGCAGAACATGAACTAAATGCTGAAGTGGCTTTTTTGCGCTACAATACAGGGCAGCATATTTCAGATAATGGCCGCAAGCTCGCTGGCTTGCTAGCTCACACGCCTTTACCTGAGCAGGTGATTTTAATTGGCCATTCCATGGGTGGTTTAGTGTCGCGCAGCGCCTTGTATCACGGGCGGGAGCAAGAAAGTCCATGGGTAGACAAGCTTTCCCATTTAATTTGTTTAGGTTCTCCTCACCAAGGGGCTGTGTTAGAGCGTTTGGGCAACTATCTCAATAACTTTTTAGCGATTTCAAGCTATACCCGTCCTTTAATGCGTTTGGGTAACCTGCGTTCGGAAGGAATCCGTGATTTACGTTTTGGCTACTTGGCTGAAAAACAATGGCGTGCTCGAGCTGTGGATGCGAAACACCCAGCGCCGATAGTGCCCCTAGATTCAAAAGTGGAGCATTTGTTTATTGCGGGTACCACCAGCGCCGTGGGTACACAGCATCCCAAAGGGGATTGGCTCGTGGATGTATCTAGCGGGTTAGCGGAGCGTTATTATCCCCAGGCCACCAACTTAACCCGTAAATTGTTTTACCGGATGGGGCATATGTTAATGATCGAAGAACCTAGGCTGTATCAATATATCCAAGAGTGGTTGGTTCAAACCGGTGCAGCCGGGGAGTAGCTTAGCTCTGCATAATTTTGAGCGCGTTGCAAAAACTTCTGCTGCAGTGTGGCATCCTTGAGTATGGCCTCTTCCACCATGGGGAGTTGCGGGAGCTGTTGGCGTAACGCCGCCACAAAATAGCCCTCGGCATCTGTGCGTATCGTTTTGTCTTTATCATACAAGGCGCTGCTGTGGAGTCCGCAAGAAGGGGATTTCTGCATCAGCACGTAACCGCTGATACGGTGTTTTTTAATATAGGCAGCCACTTGTTCAGCATAGTCTGCCAAAAGATGATGGTAGCGTTGCTGCCAGTTTTCCACCTCCACCACTATCAGTTCTTGGTTGAGATAGCGCTGCTCTATGGGTGGCCTTGGTGTGCCCATACCAATAGCCACTTCAGGACAAACAGGGTGCCACTCCACCGGCCATTGTTGCAATAAAGCCGAGCTTTTGTGGCCGCCATCGTAACGCACCCTGTGGCCTAACAAGCAAGCACTGATGGCTAGTCGCACAGACGTTTTGCTATCACTCATTGGCATTCTCACCATAATGTTGCTGGTACAGTTTCTCACCCATGGCAGCTCTTTGGTCAGCCATCAAACGATGCAAGGGCGCTAACAATGCAGGTATATCCAATGTGGGTTCAAGGGTAGCAAGCACAGCAGACACGGCTTCTAGTGTGGAGTGGCTATTAGGCACCTTGCTATGGCGCAACACGTAGGCGCTCTTGCCTTGCGGCAGGCTCAGGTGGGGTAGTTCTGTGAGTAAGGGGTTAAGGTGCATCAGCAGCTTAGCTTTGCGCCAAGTGCCGTCAGGCACGAAAAGTTGAAGAGGTTGGCTGCATTGGGCCGAAGCAGATGCCGTAACCGCGTTCAGATGGGGGAACAGCACTGCGTTTTGGTAATGGGGGTTGCTTAGCCACTGCTCAAGCTCGGGGAAGGTTTCACCCACCCGCAATTCGCAGTTTGTTAACCCCAAAGCCAAAAAACGCGCCGTATTCAGCGGATGTTTGGCTTCACTGGGGTGCTGCAAAATAATAACCCGTGAGCGCGTTGATTGCGTTTGCAAAGGAAGCCAAGGGCACAAGCAATGGCTGCTTGGCCGTTGACAGCGTTGGCAGCAAGAGCGTTTCATTGCACTTAAAATGTGCCCCACACTAGCTGCACTCCCATGCACAACATAATCAGCCAAGTGAGCACAATACCAATCTTGCGGAAATTGTTGCCTTCGTTAGGGTGCTGCATACCAAAGGCGTGGGAAAAGCGTGCCAGCAAAAAGAGGCTGCCATAGACATGCAGCAAGGTACTACCAACGCCTGCCAGCTCTAATAAGGCCAAGCCAAGCATAACGATGGGAACATACTCAGTGGCATTACCATGGGCGCGGATGGCTTTTTGCAGGGATTTGTGGCCACCGTCACCAAGTGAGGTATTGGTACCAAATCGAACACGAACAACACCGATGGCGAGCACCATTAGCATGATTAAAAAGAGGCCGAGGTATAGTGAGGTGATAGGTAGTGCGGCAAGCATAATATTTCCTTTTATGGGTTATCACAAAGCAGTGATGCTAGCAGAAAAAGCGTGGAGAAAGCAGTTTGTGATTTGCCTACGTGGTTTTATTGATTAAGATGAAGTCATCTTGTTTGACTAAACGTGACCTAAATTTGACTTAATATGCCAAACAACAATCATCCCTTAAGTGTTAATGGTGCTTGGGCCCAATTATTAACCGACTGGCTAGATAAAGAACAGCTAGTGGCACCCGAGTTGCGCCATCAGCTCGATGGGTTGCGGCCCACAGACAGAATTAACGTAAGTCTATGGCAAAAAATGCTTGAGGAGGCGGTTGGGCTCAAACCCGAAGCTGTGGCACCCGTGGTGGATATAGGGCAACTAGTGCAGCCGCGCCATGTGGGCTTGCTAGGATACTTAGTGTTGAGCTGCCAAACTCTTGCCGAAGCCTTGGTGGCTTATCACCGCTATGAGAGTTTGTTTTATAATAGCCAAGTGGTTGAAGTATTTGGGCGCGGCGACTATGTGCGCGTGTCATGGCCTAAGCATGTGTCCGCGGGCGAGCTATCGGACGTGTTGTCATTTGTGGCCATTGTGGCTTTTTTGCGCCGTTTAGTCACAGAGCAAAATCTCGCCACTAAAGTTGGATTTGTGCTACCTCAGCCCAACCAAGAAACTTACGCTGCGCTTACAGCTTATTTTGGCTGTCACGTTTTATTTGAACAAAACGAATTTTTTATCGATTTCCCTGTGACGCACTTATCTCAGCCTTTGCATTACAGTGACACCGGCCTTACCACCCTGCTTAATCGGCAAAACAAGGCGCTTCTCAACGCTACCCTTGGGGCTGATCCTTTTGAGTATAAATTACAGCAAGTTATTGCTCGGTTATTACCGGAAAATCGCGCCAGCCTTAAAGAAGTTGCAGAGCAGGTGCACGTGTCTGTGCGCACACTACAGCGACGCCTTTCCATGCGAGGTTTACATTGGCAAAAACTACTTGATAGTACGCGTATGGCGCTAGCAGAAGAGTATTTTGCCGATCAAAACCTCAGCCTTGCCGATATCGCTTTGCTATTGGGCTTTTCAGAACAGAGTGCTTTTAGCCGCGCTTATCAAAACTGGACAGGGCAGCCGCCCGGTAAAGTTCGCAACCAGCGCTTGGGGCTAATCAACTAAAGCGCAATGGGTTTAATGCCTCTAGCACGTAGTTGCCGGTGGGCGAGGGTTCCCCTGTGAGTTGTGCAGCAACAATTTCCGCGCTCAAGGGTGTATGTGTGATTCCACGGCTACCATGGCCAAGGTTGGCGAACAAATGTTCTGACAAGCCTCCAACGAGTGGCAAATAATCGGGTAGTTGGCAGCGAAATTCCACACGGCTAGCAGCAATTTCCATGGTATTCCCGCCCAGTGCCTGCCAGTGCTCGGGCAAGTGAGTTTGTAACTCAAGCTGGTTGCGCTCATCATCTTCAGGACGGTTTTCAGGATGCGTGTGCCCACGATCAAAGGTGGCGCCCATGCAATGTAGGCCATTAATACTGGGGGTTAAGTAACCACGGTGGCACCAAGCTTGATGCCATTGCTTGCTGGTTGCGGTGGCTTTTACGTAACTCACTTGGCCACGTTGGGCACGTAAAGGGAGTGGCGAAGGATAAAAGGTTTTAGCAGCAAAGCTATTACACAATACGAGTTTATTAGCTTTGCCATGGGGCAGCGCCCAACCTTGGTGGCTAAATTGCGTGGCAGCAACATTGCTTAGATGTAGCTGAATATTTTGATGATTTACTAGGTGTTCGCACCAAGCTTTGGGGCTGATAAAACCACTTTTAGGTAGCAGCACTTGGGTGCTGTTGCGTTGTTGCAGCAAAGATTGGGGCCAATAGGGGCTATTAATGGCTGCTAGCACTTTATCTCGTTGCCGTGGGTTGGCAAGCTCATACACGACGCCGTTGAGCGAGCCATGTTCTTCTAGGTTGGGGAACCCATGTGCATGTAGGCAATAAAGGGCGTGCAGATAACTGTGTTGATAAAACAGGTTTTGGGGAGAGCCCACTGGGCTTGGCGTGGCGTAAAGCACACCGGCAAGGTTACCAGATGCACCATTAGCCACACCGTTGGCGTCATACAGATGCACTCGATAACCTAGCTCGGCTAAATGACGTGCGGTTGTAGCGCCAGCAAGACCCGCACCAGCAATAGCTATATCACCTAGATTGTAGCATTGAGGCTGCCAGTTACCCCTGAGGGCACCGACGAGCATATCGCGTTTGGTGCCAAAACCTTTGCGCTTCCGCATGGCGAAGCCAGCCTCCATTAAACCGCGCCGTACAAAACCAGCAGCGGTAAATGTGGCCAGGGTGGCCCCCTTGGCACTGTGATGGCTCAGTAAATCAAAAAGCGATTGCTGCCACATTTCGGGATTTTTCGCAGGAGCAAAACCATCTAAAAACCAAGCGTCAACTTTGCCGTTAAAGTGGGCAAGGCCTTCTTCCACATCGGCGTAGATCAGTGTCAGTGCGATTCTATGGTTAGCCAGCCAACGGCGATGAAAGCCAGGCGTGGGCTCGGGATAATGTGCCTGTAATTCGTCGGCAAGTTCAGCAAGTTCAGGCCAAAACTGTTGAGCTTTACGAATATCTTCCAAACGCAAAGGGTGTTTTTCTGTGCTCACGAAGTGAAGCCGAGCTTGAGCTGGGGCGTGGCGTAAAAACGCTGCTGCTGTGGCCAAAAAGTTTAAGCCGGTACCGAACCCCGTCTCGCCCACCACAAAAAAGCCATTGCTAGGTAGCTGCTGAAAGCGCTCCACTAAGCGGTTCCCTTGCAAAAACACATAATAGGTTTCGTCTGGACCCTGGTGGCGCGTGAAATAACTATCGCCGTAGTGCGTAGCAATGGGTGTGTCTTGGACCCATTGCAGTTGGGCCTCTTGGGTGGTTTGGGTAAAAACGGAATTCATTTAAGGTTGCCAACGTTGCTGGTTGCTGTTTGCAAAGTTTTGCAGCGCCTCTGTCAAGGTTGCGGCAGAATAGTCGTCATTTTGTGGGTAGCGCAGGTGGAAAGTTACCAAGGCGGGTTCTAGTAGGGTAACCCATAGTGTGTGTTGCCAAATACCATCAGCTTCTTGAGTTTGGTAGTTTGCGTACAGCGCAGTGGTGGGCAAGCCGATAATCTTGGCTTGTTTTTCTTCTTGCCACTGAATGTGCGCTTGGTGACGCTCCGCGCGCGCAGCGTAATGCTGCTGTTGATAAATGAAGTGGCCGCTAATAGCGCGTTCTGCTGGCATACTGTCCCAGCCGCCTGGCAAGGGCATTAACTTGACTTCGAGCGCTGCTTTTTCATCATTTTCATAGTATAGAACGCGTCTTTGGTGCTCTGCGTTGGCCACGTCGCCCATAAAGGATAGCCCTAATAAAGTGCTTGGTGCCTCCCATTCTTCAAAGTTCGCATCGCTAGGAGGTATAGTCCAAAGTGCTCTTTCGCTAACAGTGGAAGTGGATTCTGGGCGAGTTTGGCAACCGAGTACAGCAACCACTAATAACCCAATGAAAATAGAACGAAACATAAGAAGATCCCCATGACCTTATCGCTGACGAATTGTACCTCTTCTCCTCAATTAACGCATGTTCCCAAATGGTTGTTGTGGTGTTTTGGCGGTTTTATGCTCATTTGCATGGGGTTTGCTAAAGCCGATGAACCTTATACCGAGCGGGTGGGCTTGGTGCTGAGTGGCGGTGGTGCTAGAGGTCTAGCACATGTGGGCGTGTTGCACGCGCTGGAAGAAAGGAATATCCAAGTGGATGCGGTGGTGGGCACAAGCATGGGGGCCATCGTGGGTGCTTTGTATGCAGCTGGGCGTGACGCTAACGGGGTGGAGCAGGTGGCGCGAACCACCGACTGGGCTTACGCTTTCACTGATCGCACACCGCGCACGGATACCCCCTATATTTTTCGACAACTCGATTCCGGTTTAGCAGCTGACTATCGCATCAGCATCAATCAGGGGCGCGTGGTGGTACCACGGGGCATCTTGCAGGGGCTTCATTTAAGCCAAATTTTGGACAGCCTGTTTGTGTCTTATGAAGAAACGGGTAACTTTGATGATTTACCGATTCCTTACCGTGCTGTAGCAGCTGATTTAGTCACAGGAGAAGCAGTGGTTCTTGATCACGGGCGCCTCAGCACAGCGGTGCGGGCGAGTATGTCGATCCCAGGATTAATGGAACCTGTGGAATGGCAAGATAAGCTGCTAGTGGATGGGGGTATTGCCAACAATATGCCGGTGTCGGTGCTACAAGAAATTGGCTTTAAGCGTTTGATTGTGGTGGATGTGGGGTCCCCCCTACGCAACGCAGAAGGCATTGAGAACTTAGTGGATGTTATGGACCATCTGAGCGGTTTGATGGTGCGCGGCAATACCGAAAAGCAAGCATCGCTCACAGGTGAAAAGGACATACTCATTACGCCTAATTTGGATGATATTGCTAATACAAGTTTTGATGCTGTGGATGACGCTATTGAAGCAGGGTATCAAGCAGCCACGCGAGCTCTTGAGGAACATCCGTATTGGCGCTCTTTCGCAGTGCAGCGGGGGGTTGAGCAAGAACATAAGGACCAAGCTGCCCCCATGCCGGTGGTGGAATTTATTGAAATCCAAACCAGCGGGACGGTGAACAAGCGCGTTTTGCGCCATCGTTTGCGCCAACAATTAGGTGAGCCCTTAGACACAACACAGCTGCATGAAGATATTTCTGCAATGTATGGCCTCGATTATTTCAAAATGATTCGCTACCACATGGAAGAAAAAAACAACAAGCAAGGTTTGGTGCTTGAGGTGGAGCAGCGCCACGGTGGCACTAGCTTTTTCCGACTGGGCATGAGTGTAAGCGATGATTTTCGTGGCAATGGCGAATACGGGCTTGGTGCAAGCATGCGCATGGCGGGACTGAACAAGCTCGGTGGCACGGCCTTTATTCGCGGCGATATTGGCACGCGCCCACGCCTAGAGGGGCGTTTTGTACAGCCCTTGGATGAGCAAATGAATTATTTTGTAGAGCCTAAATTGCTGTATAGCGCCGAATTGATTGATTTGTATGATTTGGATGTTCAAAGCAAAGCCTTGGCGCGCTATCGGCGCACTGAGCGCCAAGCTGGGCTTTCCGTAGGACGCCAACTGTATCGTCAACTGGGTGAAGTGCGCGCTGGAGTAGTGCGTACGCGGGGCGATATTGGTTTTGTCTCAGGCCAAAACTTGGACGACACCATTCGCGGCTACGACGATGGTTACTACGCAGCCAGTGTGGGCTGGGACACGCTTGATGATTTGGCTTTTCCAAAACGAGGCACCCGTTGGCAATTTGAATGGCAGTGGCACCGCAAAAGTCTTTACGCACAGCAAAACTTCCAACGCTATCATGTTGATGCTACGTTTGCTCGGAGCTGGAATCGCTATACCTTCATGCTTGAAGGTGACGCTTCTATTAGCGACACCAACCATAGGGACTTTGCCACAGTGATGCCCATTGGCGGTTTTTTATCGCTCTCTGGCACAGCGCCGAATAGCCACTGGGGACAGCATAGGGCGTTGGTGCGCACCGTTATGTTCGCTCGGTTGGGTGAGCAATCTTTGTTGCCCGCTGCAGTCCCTGTTTACGCAGGTTTTTCCTTAGAGAAAGGGAATGTGTGGGATAAACACAGCGATATTAAGTGGAGTGAAAGCATTACTGCAGGCAGTGTGTTTTTGGGCGCTAAAACCCTATTGGGGCCTGCTTACCTGTCCTTAGGCGTTAATGAGGGCGGAGATATGGCAGTGAATTTATTTTTAGGGCAGCTTTTTAGATAATTAAAAATTGATCTCAAGCAGTATTTAAGCATTTTGCTAAAAAGACGTAATTTCTTTTGACGCCAGTCAATATCACGGTCAGGCGGCTTGCTAACTTCAGAGTCAAGCATTAACTAAGTGACTTGAGGTAACGACTATGTTTATGGATGAAGTGGTTTTAGCTGGCGTAGCAACCGTGGGTTTGTGCGTGGTTTTTTTAGTGGGCTTCGCCGCTTTTATTTATAACGACAGCAAAAAGAAAGCTGCAGATACGCCTGAAATGAAAGCGGGTGAATAAACGTTTTTAGCGGGTTGTGCCATAAGCAAGCAGCTTTGGTTCCTCCATTACCCACAGCCCGCTTTTTTAACACCAACACTTTTCTCTCTCCCTGTGTTGGCAAAGGCTTGGAAACTCCAAGCCTTTTTTTATGTGTAGTGCGCCAACGCTTTTTGATGTCGCTCAATAATCTCATCGCGCCAGGCCTGAGGCTCGTGCACAATGACGTTTTCTCCTAGCCCAAACACCCACCACAAGGTTTCTGTGTCATTAGGCACTGTGGCTGTTAAATCGTACCAACCATCTTTGTCGGTGGAAGCCTGCATCTGTTGGTCCTCGGATAACGCCGTTTCACCTAATAGCCATGCGATACTGGGCGCTATACTGGCACGCAGAGTCACGGGTTTGATGGGCTCGCTGGTATTAAGCTGTTCGCGAATATAGCCATCCATATTAAAGTTTTCGTGTGCTTTAGCGGGCAAGTCTAAACATTCAGCCGAACGCATGCGGTGTAACGCGAACTGCCGTAAATCTTGATAACCATCCACGCTCGCCACCAAATAGCTCACTGTGTGTCTGGAAACCAAGCCAGCAGGATGCAGCACCCTTTCGTTGGTTTGCTTTTGAGCGCGGCTTTGATACTGCACCTTAAGTTGTTGGCGTTTAAGTAGAGCAGTGGACACTGAGTCCCAAATATCCTCAGTAATATTGGCGGGCATTAAGGTTTTGCTATTAGGTAATGCGCGCACGCGCCGTGACCAATGCGCCAAATGGTTGCCTTCGAGGCTGTCTAAAAACTGGCGCGCTTTGCGGAATTGAGGCCCCATCAAATCCAACACGGTTTGTGGTAGCAGATTGTGTAAGTGCTCCTCAGCCAAAGAAAGCGCTAAGGCGGAAGGAGGGTCCATGTCGCGAAAGTTAGGTGAGGTGCCCGCTAGAAAATACCAAACGTTACGGTTGCTGCGCTTGTCTGCGGTAATGGGGAAAATTGCAGATAGCTGAACCAAGTCTCTTTGGATGGTGCGTAGGGAAATGTCGAAACCTCTTTCGCTCAGTTTTTCTTGTAGTACTGTGGTGCTAATAAATCGGGGTGTTTCGGGGATTAAGCGCAGCAAACTGTGCTGGCGCAATAGTGTGTCCTTTGCCGCAGCGGCAGGAGTGTTATTGGTAGCCATTTGGTCCCTTAAGTAGTTCTTTATTCAAATGCTGTCATCGCTCGTTAAAGGGAGCTTGTGTAAATTAGACAAAGCTAACTGTACCACTAATACGATGAAGAAATAGAAAATCAGCAGAAAAGCTGAGTTAGAATATGTTTTGCGCAAAATGAAGCACTTTTAATTGCACAAATTTTATAGTGAGGCATCATAGCTTCATTATTTACCGAGGGAGGGGAGCATGCGTCGCGAGCCCATAGAATTGTATAGTGATGGCACACATAAGTGCCTACTGTTTGATGACATCGTTACTGGGGAAGGCGTGCAAGCCAACCAGTTTCTTATCTTGAATGGTGAACATTCAATCTTGCTAGACCCAGGCGGCGATCTTACCTATACGCCATTATCACTAGAGCTTTCGCGCCATGTGGATTTAAAAAAGTTAGATTATATTTTTTCAAGTCATCAGGACCCCGACGTGATTGCTGCGTTAGATAAGTGGTTGCTTCACACTAATGCACAAGTACTAACATCGAAGTTATGGGCACGCTTTTTGCCACACCTTACCGCAGGCTATCTGAGCAGTTCACACGGCATCAACACTTTTGAGCGTGTAATTCCTCTTGAAGATAAAGGGGGGAGCTTCCGTTTTGGTAACACACGCCTAGTGGCGGTGCCTGCGCACTTTTTGCATTCCGTGGGTAACTTCCAGCTTTATGACCCCACCAGTAAAATCTTGTTTTCTGGCGATATGGGCGCTTCACTAGTGGAGGATGCCGCGCCTGTGGAAGACTTCGATGACCATATTCAATACATGGCAGGTTTCCATCGCCGCTATATGGTGAGCAACAAAGTCATGCGCCTGTGGGCCAATATGGTGCGCACCATGGATGTGGAAATGATAGTGCCGCAGCATGGCCGCATGTTTAAAGGTAAAGCAATGGTGAATACCTTTTTAGACTGGGTTAGTGATTTTCAGTGCGGCATTGATTTACTCGACCAGAGCAATTACAGCGTGAAACTGGACTAATATGGCGTTTGTTTTTGTTTACGGCACCTTGTTACAGGGACTAGAGCGGCATCAAACCCTTGGCAATAGCGAATTTTTAGGCCCAGCCATAATGGGTGGCGCCAAGCTCTATGACTTGGGGGCTTATCCTGGCTTGGTACTTGGCAATGGTGAGGTAACGGGCGAGCTCTACCGTGTTGATGCACAGGTGTTGGCTGCCCTCGACGCCATTGAAGGCTACCACCAGCAAACTCCAGAAAAGTCCTTGTATTTGCGCACCTTGCATACAGTGCGCCTGTTTGCCACTGGCGAAAGTCGTGAGGCTTATGTGTATGTATTCAATGGCAGCGTTACCCATGCTAAACCCATCGGCGTGGAGGATTATCGCCGCTATCGCTTGGAAAACAGCAGCAACTCACAGTGGATGCTTGCTTACGGTTCAAATCTGTCAACCCAGCGCTTAGAAGCACGGGTGGGGGCCTGCCCACGGTTTCAGGTGGCAAACCTGATGGGCTATGAGCTGGTATTCAATAAACGCGGCGATACCCCCAATGTCTATGCCAATACTCGTTATACAGGTGCAGGCAAGTGTCCAGGGGTGGCCTACGAGTTGACGCCGGAACAACTTCTTGCTTTAGATCCTTACGAAAGAGGCTATGTACGCATGGCGGTACCCGTGCGCACTTTAGCGGGCGACACCTTGTTGGTGCAGTTATATTTAACGCATCCCAATGACTTGTGTGCTGAAGCCGCTCCTCAGCCTGAGTATGAACACCACATTACTATCGGCTATAAAGAGCATAAACTGGCTTTGGCCCCTTTGGTGTCGGCACTTGCGCGCGCTGCATAATAATAATTGAATAATAGGCGCGACCATTTCTGTCGCGCCTGTGGCGTAACCTCTAGGTCATTCCTATTTAAAAGTGAACGTTTATGAGCACTCAATCCTTGCATAAAGGCTTTATGGTGCTGCACAGCAACCGCATGGAACAGTTGGTTAATTTGTTAGCCGAGTTTGTGGTGCAGTACCCGCTACATCCTTTAGAAAAAGAAACCCTGATTATCCAGTCCAACGGCATGGCGGATTGGCTGAATTTACAGCTCGCAGAAACGTCTTCTCTCGGCATTAGTGCCGCCGTGGACAGCAAGATGCCGTCCACTTTTTTGTGGCATTTGTACCGCTTGGTGCTGGGCGCAGAAGCGGTGCCGCTGCATTCGCCTTTTGAAAAAAACCGTTTGTTGTGGCGTCTGTATCAATTGTTGCCCCAGTGCACCGAAGCCGTGTTTGCCCCCTTGCAGCAGTTTTTGCAGGCAGATGGGCAGTTAGCAGAGCGCAAGCGTTTGCAGCTGGCGGAGCAACTCGCGGATTTGTTTGATGCCTACCAAATGTACCGCGCGGATTGGCTCGAAGATTGGGCAGCGGGCAAGGATGAGTTAAGACGAGCACTTAATCGAGATGAGCGTATAGCGGTGCCCGAGCCGCAAACTTGGCAGCCCGCCTTGTGGCGCAAATTGCTAGAGGCCATGGGGCCAGATAACAGCCGCTTAAGCCGTGCGGCCATTCACAAACAAACCATGCACCAACTTGAGCTAGGGCAGTGGGGGAATCCGCTGCCGCGACGGGTGATGGTATTTGGCGTTAGCGCCTTACCACAACAGGTGCTAGAAGCGTTGGCCTTGTTGTCTGAGCATTGCCAAGTGGTGCTATTTGTGCACAACCCTTGCGAGCAATACTGGGCCGATTTGGTGGAAGACAAACATTTGCTGGCCACCGAGCTAGCACAGCGACAGCGCCACTTGGAAGCCACTCACAATCAAGAAGATTTTTTTGCGGCGGAGCGTGAACGCACTCATCCTTTGCTGGCCGCTTGGGGTAAACAAGGTCGTGACTTTATTGGGCTGTTGTACCGCCACGACCACCCTGAAAGCTACCAACACTTATTTGAAAACAACCAAGTGGATGTGTTTCATCACCAAGCCGCCACCACTGTATTGCAGCATTTACAGCAAGATATTCTCACGCTTACGCCGCCGCCCTCGGAGCCGCGCCAACGTGCCACAGGCGATAATTCGTTGCACTTTGCCATTGGTCACGGCCCGCAACGGGAAGTGGAAATTCTGCAAGATTATTTGCTTGGGCTGTTTAACCGAGAGGTGGATTTGGCGCCGCGCCATGTGGTGGTCATGGTGCCCAATATCGAAACCTACGCGCCTTATATTGAGGCCGTGTTTGGTCGTATTCCGCGCCACGACCCGCGCTACTTACCTTTTAGTATTGGCGATCGCAGCTTAGGCGCGACCTTATCCATGGCCCAAGGGCTAGATACTTTGCTGAGCTTGCCGAGCTCTCGCTTCAGCAATACAGAGATTTTAGATTTACTCACCATTCCTGCGGTGCAGGCACGCTTTGAGCTAAGCCCAGAAGATGTGAATTTACTTGAACACTGGGTACATGCAGCGGGCGTACGCTGGGGGCTAAGCGGTGAACAACGCCAGAGCTTGCAAGTGCCAGATTTTGAGCAAAACACCTGGTTGTTTGGCCTGCGCCGTATGTTGGCGGGTTATTTGGTGGGGGACGGGGAGCTTTGGCAGGGCATAGCACCCTATGGTGAAGTGGCGGGCCTAGACGCACGCTTAGCAGGGCAGTTAGCGCACTTGCTACAAAAACTTAACTACTATTGGCAGCAGTTGTCCGCAAAGCACAAGCCCGAAGCCTGGGGTGAGCTTTTCGGGCGCTTGCTCGACGATTTTTTTGTGCCTCAAGAGGAGGGTGAAAGCACCTTAAACGCAAATCTACGCAGGCAGTTAGGGCTGTGGCAAGATGCCTGTAGCGACGCAGATTTTAACGAACCGGTGCCTTTGATGGTGGCGCGCATTCCATTAGACGACACCTTGGCCAAAGAAGGCCCAAGTCAGCGCTTTTTAGTGGGCAGTATTAGTTTTTGTACCTTAATGCCCATGCGCAGTATCCCGTTTCGCCACCTGTGTTTGCTGGGCATGAACGATGGCGAATACCCACGCCAACAAGACCCGCTCAGCTTTGATTTAATGCGCACCCAAATAGATGGCACTAGCTTGTATCGCCCTGGCGACCGTGCTCGCCGTGATGACGACCGCTATCTGTTTTTAGAGGCTCTACTCAGTGCGCGCGATAGTTTGTATATCAGCTGGACGGGGCGCAGCCAACAAGACAACACCGAACTGCCGCCCTCTGTGTTGGTGTCGCAGCTTAAAGACGCCATCGACGCCTATTGGGAAGCAGGTACCAGTGCTCAATTAACGGTGGAGCACGCGGTGCAACCCTTCAGCGAACGTTATTTTGTACACAGCGAAGATACCTTGCCCGCCACTTATGCCAAAGAGTGGTTTGCCTTGCATCAAGTGGCAGAAGCTGCAGTGGAATCAAACGATGATGTGGAAACTGCTGCGTTGTTGAAAACCTTGTCTTTAGAGACGTTGAGTGCCTTTTTGAGACAGCCCGTGGCGTTTTTCTTTAGCCATCGCTTGGGTGTGTATCTGCGTGCACAAAGCAGAGATGAAGAAGATACAGAGCCTTTTTCCTTTGATGGGCTCGCCACTTGGCAGCTAGAAAACACGCTAGTGAATGCCGCTCTTGAGGGAGGTGCCGATGGCTATGAGCACGCCATGGCTCAGCAAGTAGAGTGGCTAAGAACCGCTGGTGAACTGCCGGTGGGCGAGTTTGCTGATTTACTCACCCACCCCAAAGTGCTCGGCATTGCCAGCACTGCTAGCCGGTTTTTCGCCAGCATTGGCAATGGCAATCCAACCGCCGATAAGCTCTTGCACCTAGTGCGTGATGCCACCACTGTAGAGGGCAACCTTAACCACCTATACCAGCACCAACATCAGCTGAGCCGTCAACGCATGGTGCCCGGCAATATCAATAGGCGTTGGGATAAATTACTTCAAGATTGGGCACTGCATTTAGTGGCATGCGCGCAGGGCTTATCGCTTTCCACCTATGTGTATGGTCAAGACGCAGTGGCGGAGCTTGCACCAGTTCATCAATCCGAAGCGCAAGTATGGCTTGATGCATTAATTCATGGTGTGGTCACTGCCATGCAGCAACCTTTACCCATTGCCTGCCAAGCTGCTTTCACTTGGTTGGCTGAGTTTCATAAAACCTTTAACGACGGCACCCCCGAAGAGGAAGCGCAGGAAAAAGCGCGCGTCGCAGCTCAGAAAGCCTATGAAAATGAGGGCGGTTTTGGCGGCGCGCCGGGTGAATTGCATCGCGTGCCCGAACTCAAACGCATTTGGCCAGAGTTTAATGCCCTTTATAGCGGCCACTCTATGAGCGGTGAAGGCTTCATTGATTGGGCCAAGCAGCTATACGGGCCCTTGTACGCCAGCTGCGAATTTCATCAGGGAGGACAACAATAATGAGCCAATCCACCGCCTTAAATATGATGACATTTCCCTTGCACGGCACGCGCCTTATCGAAGCCAGTGCCGGCACAGGGAAAACCTACACAGTGGCCGCCTTGTATGTGCGCTTGGTGCTTGGCCACGGCGGCGAACAGGGGTTTCATCGCCCCTTAATGCCACCAGAAATATTGGTGATGACCTTTACCGATGCTGCCACCAAGGAATTGCGTGATAGGGTGCGCGCTCGCCTCACTGAAACAGCCCGTGTGTTACTGGGTGAAACCCAAGCGCATAACGATGATTTTTTGATGCAAATCCATAACGCCTATGCAGAGCCCATAGCCCGTGCAGAAGCGGCACAGCGCTTAAAAACCGCTGCGGAATGGATGGACGAAGCGGCTATTTTTACCATTCACGGCTTTTGTTACCGCCTCTTGCGCCAACATGCGTTTGAATCTGGCAGCTTGTTTGATACTGAAATTACCCCGAGCGCCAGCGACGATGAATACCAAGCTGCCTGCGATTATTGGCGACAGTTTATTGTGCCTTTTTCTCGTGAGGCCGCCCTGGGGTTGCTTGGCGAGAAAGTGACTAGCCCGGAGGCATTGCTTAACATGGCTAAGCCAGCCATGGGGCATGGGCAAGCTACCATTTCGCCCGCTGAGCACACGGCAGAGTATGAGCAGCAAGTGGCGGAGCTTCAACGATTGGAAGCCGCCGCCCGTGAGGCATTAGCCGTAGAGTTTGAAGAGGTAAAGCTGTGGTTTGAAGCCGCCGTAACAGAAAAATGGGTGAGTGGTAAGAGTTATAACGCCAAAAGCTTGCCCCAGCGTTTTGATGCGCTAAAGGCATTTATGGCAGGGAAGTCTTGCTTGCAAGATAAAGGCTTAGCTAAAGAACTCGATTTTTTAGCCTACCCAGGCATCCGCTTTAATAAATCGAAGGAATCTCACTTCCCAGGGTTCAAAAGCGCTCAGCTACTCGCGCAGGTAGTAGAAGCTTACGGCCAAGGCATCAAGTTACCTTTAGAGCCTTTGCTGCAACATGCAGGCCAATGGATTGGTAAGCGCGTGGAGCAGTTGCGCCAACAAAACGCCACCTTGAGCTTTGACGACATGATAGTGCGGATGCAGGTGGCTCTTAGCCAGGGTGAGCGCGGTGAACGCTTAGCAGCAGCCATTCGTCAACAGTTTCCAGTGGCCATGGTGGATGAGTTTCAAGATACGGATATCTTGCAATACAGCATTTTTAATAGCATTTACCGCCACCCAGATGTGCCCAACGATAGCGTTGGTTGGTTTATGGTGGGCGACCCCAAACAGGCCATTTATAGCTTTAGAAATGCGGATATTTATACCTACTTAGCTGCCCGCGAAAAAGCCGATGCCAAATATACCTTGCCTAAAAACTTCCGCTCAGCAACAAAAATGGTGGCGGCCACCAATCAATTGTTCCAAATGGGCAACGAGCAAAATCCCGAGCAGGGTGTTTTTATGCATCAGCACATCCCATTTGAGAAGGTGCAAGCGCAAGGACGTTCTGAGCAGTTGCTGGTGGCGGGGGAAGAAGTGGCGGGGTTGTACAGTTGGCAGCCCGATGCCTATGAAAAAACGCTGAGCGGTGGTGTTTATACTCAGCAGCAAGCCATGCATACGGCTAATGAAATTGCTCGTTTATTAAACGCATCTGAAGCGGGCCAAGCAGGCTTTGCCAAGGGTGATGAGTTTACGCCCTTGCGCCCGCGGGACGTTGCTGTGTTGGTGCGCAATAGAAACGAAGCCGACACCATTCGCCGCGCCTTGGCTAAAAAACAGGTGGCAAGTGTCTTCTTTTCAGAAAAAAGCTCTGTGTTTGAAACCCAAGAAGCGCAAGATTTGCAGCTGATACTTGATGCTTGCGCTCACCCCGAGGATAGCCGCAAAGTGCGCAGCGCCTTAGCCTGCCAAAGCCTTGCTCAGCCTCTGAGCGAATTGATGGCTTTGTTTGTCGAAGAAGATGACAGCGGCAACGCGCTGGTGCAAGAACAAAAATGGGACCAAACCCTAGAGCGATTTCAGCGTTACCGCGAGTTGTGGCAGCAGCGCGGTGTGTTGGTGATGCTCCATGCGCTGCTGCAGGAGTACCAAGTGCCCCAACGCCTAGCTAAGGCTCAAAACGAAAGAGCGTTGGTGAATTTGCGTCACCTCGCTGAGCTTGCCCAACGTGCTGCCGCTCAGCTTGATGGTGAGCAAGCGGTGCTGCGTTGGTTGAACGATGCTATTCACAACGCCGAAAGCGAGGGTGAAAACCAGCTACGCCTCGAAAGCGATGCGGACAGGGTGCAAGTGATTACTATCCACAAATCCAAAGGGTTGGAATTTCCGTTGGTGTTTTTGCCCTTTATTTGTGCTTACCGCGAAACTAAAGAAGGGGAGAGCGGTCGCTATGTGGTGGATGAACAGCCGCAACACGCCCTAATGCTCACCAAAGAAACCGCCAGTTTGGCGGACCAAGAACGTTTAGCCGAAGACATGCGCCTGCTGTACGTGGCCATCACCCGCGCCGGACACGCTTGTTGGTTAGGCTTGGCCCCCACCGTGAGCGGCAACGCTAAAGAAAATAAAGTGCAGCTGAGCGCCATGGGCCGCTTGTTGTTTGGCGAAGCGGGCGTGGCCACCGCTCAATTTGTGGAGCAATTGGTTGAGCGCACTCAGGCGTTTTTAACCCTTATGCCTCTGCCCGAAGACGCGGCGCCTTACGCGCCTCAAACTGCCGACGTTACGCTGCAGCCGCCGTTGCGTTCTAGCTTCATTGCTGAAAATCCAGGTTGGTGGATTGGCAACTACAGTGCCCTAAAAACTGCCCGCCCTTATGTGCCCGCGCAGGCGTCTAGCTTGGATGATGAAAGCCATGAACTCGAGCCCACCCAAGGCGAACTTGAAGGCATTCACGCTTTCCCACGGGGGCCAGAGCCGGGAAACTTTTTGCACTACTTATTAGAGCAAGCGGCGGAAACTGGGTTTAGCAACCAGCTCGCGGCATTGCAAAACGCCCCTGAACGGCAAACCGAGCGGCTTCAGCGCTGGTTGCAAAACTACGGTTGGGAAGCACATACCGATGCTCTCTATCAACAATGGCAAGCGTGGTTGAGCACCCCTTTGTTGCTGGGTGAGGGCGCGCAAGTCCCCTTAGCACAGGTGCAAACTCATCTCGCTGAAATGGAGTTTTGGTTTCCTAGCCAAGCGGTTACCGCCGCGGAGCTAGATGCCCTGCTGGCGAGCAATGTCATGCCTGAGCAGCCCTTGGGCGGTGAACGCCCGCCGTTTTTAGAAAACCAACTGTACGGCATGTTTAAGGGTTATATTGATTTGGTATTTGAGCATCAAGGGCGTTTTTACGTGCTGGATTATAAGTCTAATTGGCTTGGCCCCGACGCCAGCGCTTACACCCGCGAGGCCATGGAAACCGCTATCCTAAAATACCGTTACGAAGCCCAATACAGCTTTTATTTATTGGCATTGCACAAGTTGTTAAAAGCTCGTTTAGGAGAAAATTACGACCCGGAGCAGCATTTGGGCGGTGCCGTGTATGTGTTTTTGCGCGGCACAGAAAACCCCGATACCCATGGCTGTTATTTCCATCGACCAGAGCAAGCCTTGATCGAAAAACTCGACGCCATATTTACCCATGATGCCAAAGGAGGCTCCCATGTTGCCTAGTGCCTCTTTGTTTGATGCCAACTTGCCCCCGGCACTTGTTGAAGATTTGCAGCAACTGCAAGAAGCCAAGGTGTTGCGCCATTTAGATGCTCAGATTGCGGCGTTCTTAGGCGAACAATTCCCACAGGCGCAACCCCAAGAATTGCTGCTAGCCGCCTTGGTGAGCGCGCAACAGGCAGAAGGCCATCTATGCTTAGATATGGCTGAGCCTAATCTGTATCAGCGTTTGTTCACAGTGGAAACCAACACTCACCAACGTGAGCTGATGGCACCGCAATTATTGCCACAAGAGGCCAGCACTTGGCAGGCGCTACTCAGTGCTAGCCCGCTTAGCCAAGGGGAAAGTTCGCCCTTAGTGCTTGAAGAAAAGCGCGTGTATTTGCGCCGCCATTGGCACCAAGAAGCGCAAGTGGCAGCAGCAATTGCTCAACGCTTGCACGCTCAGAGCTCACCGATTCAGGGCTTAAAAGAGCGCTTGGATGCGCTGTTCACAGAACCAAGCGGCGGCGAGCCCAATTGGCAACGGGCCGCCTGCGCCATGGCAGCAAGCCGTGCTTTTACTATTATCACGGGTGGGCCAGGCACGGGCAAAACCACCACAGTGGTGCGGCTGTTAGCCTTATTGCAACAAATGGCAGTGGAGCAAGGGCAGGCGCTGCGTATTCGTTTGGCAGCCCCCACAGGTAAGGCCGCTGCGCGCTTAACGGAATCCATTAGCCAGCAGGTGAACAGCCTCACCATTGCCGATAGCGTACGCGAGCAGCTTCCCACGGAAGTGGCCACCTTGCACCGCTTGTTAGGCAGCCGCCCCAATAGCCGCCGCTTTCGTCATCATGCACACAATCCCATCCTAGCGGATTTAGTGG